>JAICGL010000222.1 GCA_025923175.1 Acidimicrobiia bacterium | reverse complement strand
CCCCGGGCACGACGAAAGCTGAGACGCCACGCGAACCGGCGTCCGAGGTGCGGGCGAAGACCGTGTAGAAGTCCGCCTCGGGGGCGTTGGAGATCCAGATCTTCTCGCCGGTGAGACGCCAGCCGTCACCGTCCGGTTCGGCAGCCAGCGAGAGCGCAGCGGCGTCGGTGCCTGCTCCCGGCTCCGACAGGGCGAAGGCCGCCACTGCTTCTCCTTTGGCCACGGCGGGCACGAACCGGCTGGCGGTCTCCGGCGAGCCGGACTGGACCAAGGGGTAGGTCCCCAGGCCTTGCACGGCCAGCGCCGTCTCCGCCTCCGTGCATTCCCGTGCCAGCGCTTCTCGCAGGCGGCACAGCTCGGTGGCCGACACGCCGTCACCGCCCGTCCCGCCGAGCGGAGTCGGGAACAGCCGTCCGAGCAGGCCTGTCTCGCCCAGCGCCCGGACCAACGGCCGGTTGACGCGGCCCGGTGCGCCCGCCGCGGCCAGCGGCGCGAACACCTCCCGGGCCAGCCGCCGGACGTCGGTGTCTTCCATTGCAAAGGCAGGCTACGGCAATGGCCCGCCCTGTCGAGGGAGCGACGAAACGCGCGGTCCGTCCGTCGGGCGTGGCAGCATGAGCGCCCATGCGGATCGGGGTCGGACTGCCGACCAGCACACCGCCGCTCGGCGCTCGTCACCGGGGTCCCGAGCTGCTGGCCTGGGCGACCCGGGCCGAGGCCGGACCTTTCACCAGCCTCGGGGTCACCGACCGGCTCGTCTACGACTGCACCGACCCGTTCGTGGCCCTGACGGCGGCGGCGGCGGTCACCACCCGGCTTCGGCTGGTGACGATGGTGGCCATCGGGCCGATCCGGCCTGCGGCGCTCCTGGCGGCCCAGGCGGCGTCGCTCGATGCGCTGTCGGAGGGCCGGCTGACGCTCGGTGTGTCGCTCGGCGCCCGGCCGGACGACTACGACGCCACCGGAGCGTCGTGGCGGGGCCGGGGGAAGCAGCTGTCGGACGAGCTGGCGGCGATGCGGGAAATCTGGGAGGGCACGAGTGTCGGCCCGCGACCGGCCCGGCCGGGTGGGCCCGATCTTCTCGTCGGTGGCGGGAGCGGCGCCTCATTCCTCCGGGCCGCCCGCCACGCCGACGGCTACGTCCACGGCGGGGGGCCGCCCCGGGCCTTCGCCAGTGCGGCGGACCGCGCCCGGGCTGCCTGGACCGACGCCGGCCGGCCCGGCGAGCCCCTGCTGTGGGGCCAGTCGTACTTCTCCCTGGCCGACCCCGAGGCCGGGGCCGCCTACATGCGCCACTACTACGCCTTCACCGGGCCGTTCGCCGAGCGGGTGGCGGCCGGGCTGCTCGATTCGCCGAAGGCGATCCGGGAACAGGTGGCGGGGTACGCCGAGGCGGGCTGTGACGAGCTGGTCCTGCTGCCGGCGACATCGGACCCCTCGGAGCTCGACCGGCTCGCCGATGCCCTCGCCTGACGTGGGGAGCACGGCGTGAGGGTCGGGATCTGCGGGGGCGGGCCGGCGGGGCTCTACCTGGCGATCCTGTTCCGCCGGGCGGGCCATGAAGTTCTGCTGCGGGAACGCAACCCGCCCGGCGTCACCTACGGATGGGGTGTCGTCTTCTCCGACGAGTCGCTGGCGGACCTGCGCGACGCCGACTACGAGACGTACCTCCAGATCGACCGGGCCCTGGTGCGGTGGAGCTCGATCGACATCCACTACGCCAGCGAGCTGATCCGCTCGACCGGCCATGGCTTCGCCGCCATCGCCCGCACCACGCTGCTGCGGCTGCTGGCCGAGCGGGCGGCGGCGCTGGGGGCCGACGTGGCCTTCTCGACCGAGGTCCCCGACGCCGACCCGCTGGCGCCGTTCGCCGGCTGCGACCTGGTCGTGGCGGCCGACGGTGTGCGGTCCGTCCTGCGCACGGCCCACGCTGCGGAACTCCGCACCACCTTCTCCCCCACGGCCAGCAAGTACGTGTGGTTCGGCGCCGACTTCGCCCTACCCGTCTTCACGTTCATCTTCACCCCGACACCCCACGGCCTGTTCCAGGTGCACTCCTATCCCTACGACGCCCACCGCAGCACGTTCATCGTCGAGTGCTCGGAGCCGGCGTGGCGTGCGGCGGGGCTCGACACGATGAGCGAGGCCGACAGCCTGGCCTTCTGCCAAGAGCTGTTCGCGCCCTACCTGGGCGGGCACCGGCTCCTTTCGAACGAGTCGGTCTGGCGGACCTTCGTCACCCTCCGCAACCGGTCATGGCACAGCCGGGTCGGTACGGGCTCCCAGGACCTGGTGCTGGTGGGCGACGCCGCCCACACCGCCCACTTTTCGATCGGGTCGGGCACCCGGCTGGCGCTGGACGACGCCATTGCCCTGGCCAAGGCGTTCCTGGCGAATCCCGACGACCGGGCCGCAGCCCTGGCCGCCTACGAGGGTGAGCGCCAGCCCGTCGTCGAGCGGTTCCAGGAGGTGGCGACCGACTCGGCCCGCTACTTCGAGTCGGTCAGCCGTTATCTCGGCTTCGCTCCCGAGCCGTTCGCGTTCAACCTGTTGACCCGCAGCGGCCGGATCGGCCACGGGAACCTGACGGCCCGCGACCCGGTCCTGGTGAACCGGGTCGACCGACGGTTCCACGGCGCCCCGGCCGGCCGCCTCGTCGTTCCGCCGCCCCTGTTCACGCCGCTGCGGCTGTCGGCCGCCTGCGAACTGCCGAACAGGGTCGTCATGGCCTGCGAGACGCTCGACCTGGCCGTGGACGGGCTGGTGGCTGAAGCGCACGGCGCCGCGCTGGGGACGGTTGCGGGCAGCGGCGCCGGGCTGGTCGTGACCGAGGAGGTGTCGCCCTCGGAGCACGGGCGGGTCACCACCGGTACGCCCGGGCTGTGGAGCGACGAGCACACCGAGGCCTGGGCCAAGGTCGCCGCGGCGGTGCACGAGACGGGGGCGCGCCTGGCGCTGCGCCTCACCGACGCCGGACGCCGGGGAGCGACCCTGCCTCGTGGTCGGGGTATCGACCGCGCGCTGCCGGCCGGCGGCTGGACGCTGTGGGCGCCGGCGCCGTTGCGGTACTCGGCACGTTCGCGGCGACCGGAGGCGATCTCCGCCCGGGGTCGCGACATCGTGCTGGCCGCCCACGTCGATGCTGCGACCCGGGCTGCCGAGGCCGGCGTCGACGTCCTGCTCCTCGACATGTCCGACGGATACCTGCTGGCCTCGTTCCTGTCGCCGCTGTCCAATCCGGACGATGAAGAACGGATCGCCTTCCCTCTGAAGGTTCTCGGCGCCGTGCGGGCCGCCTGGCCGGATGACCGGCCCTTGTCCGTCCGGCTCGTGGCCGACGATCGGATGCCGGGCGGGCTGACGCCGGCCGATGGTGTCGTCATCGCCCGGCGGCTGGCCGACGCCGGCGCCGATCTCATCGAGGTGACCGCCGGGCACACCGTCCCCGACACGGCCGCCGACTACCGGCGCCTGTTCAACGCCGGGCTGGCCGACCGCATCCGCAACGAAGCGGGCGTGGCCGTGATCGCCGGCGGCCACATCACCCGCCTCGACGAGGTCAACACGCTGCTGGCCGCCGGGCGGGCTGACCTCTGCCGTCTCGACCCGTCCGCATACCGGAGAGGAGTTCGGCTGTGACCTACCGGGCCTCCGCCCCCTTCACCTCGCAGTGGCGCCACTTCCGTTTCGACGTCGCCGACGGGGTCGCCACGGTGACGTTCGACCGGCCCGACCGGCTCAACGCCTTGACCCTCGACGTGTACGCCGACCTGCGCGACCTCTTCGTGGAGATCGAGCACCACGACGACGTCGCCGTCGTGGTCATCCGTGGCGAAGGCCGCGGTTTTTGCTCCGGCGGCGACGTGGAAGACATCATCGGGCGCCTCCTCGACGGCGGCGACCAGCGCGACGTACTCGAGTTCACCCGCATGACCGGGTCCGTGGTGCAGCGCATGCGCGAATGCCCGAAGCCGATCATCGCCGCGCTCAACGGTGTCGCCGCTGGCGCCGGCGCAGTCATCGCCCTGGCCTCCGACTTCCGGCTCCTGGCCCGCTCGGCGTCGTTCCGGTTCCTGTTCAGCGCCGTCGGGTTGGCCGGTGCCGACATGGGCTGCGCCTGGCTGCTCCCCCGCATCGTCGGCCTGGGCCGGGCGACCGAGATCCTCATGCTCGGCGACAAGGTGACCGCCGACGACGCCTTCACCTACGGCTTGGCCAACAAGGTCGTCGACAACGAGGCACTGGTCGACGAGACCGCCGCGCTGGCCCGCCGCTTGGCCGAAGGCCCGACCTTCGCCTACTCGGCCACGAAGCTGCTCCTCACCCGGGAAGCCGACATGAGCCTCCAGGCCGGGATCGAGCTCGAGGCCTGGACGCAGGCCTACCTGATGCGCTCCAGCGACCACGCCGAGTTCTTCAAAGCCCAGGCCGAGAAGCGGCCCCCGGCCTGGACCGGCCGCTGAGCATGGGCGCCCACCAGTTCCTCAACCCCGAGGACCTCTCCCCGCCCGTCGGCTTCTCCCACGTCGCCGTCGCCGCCCCCGGCCGGCTGGTCTTCCTGGCGGGCCAGACGGCCCACCAGGCGGACGGAACCCTGGCCGGCGCAACGGTGGCCGAGCAGTTCGCTGCTGCAGCCGAGGCCGTGGCCACCGCCCTGGCCGCTGCCGGCGCCACTCCCGCCGACGTCGTGTCGCTGCAGATCTTCACCACTGACGTCGATGCCTACCGGGCCGACACGAAAGCCATTGGCGCCGCCTATCGCCAGGTCTTCGGACCCCACTATCCGCCAATGGCGCTCTTCGGCGTCGCCCGCCTGTACGACCCCGACGCCCTCGTCGAACTGATCGCCACCGCGGTGATCCCCGACGACGCCGCCTGACCGGGTGCCGGCCCGCAACCGCGTCACGCCGACCGGCGAGATCGTGGCGATCCCGTTGCGGGGAGCGTGGACGGGGAACCGGGGCATTCTCCACCGGGGCCGGGACATCGTGCGGTTCCACGGCAGCGATCTGTGGATCACGTGCGCGCTGGAGTTCAAGGGTCGGCACCACGAGCAATGGCGGCCCGGCCACTACACGTTCCTGTTCTTCCACGACGAGGCGGTCGCGTTGGCCGCCGGGCACCGGCCCTGCGCAGAGTGCCGCCGGTCGAGCTACAACGCCTACCGCACTGCCTGGGCGAGGAGCCTCGGGGTCGACCTGCCGTCCGCCCGGGATATGAACCGCCAACTTCACGGCGAGCGCATCGTGGCCGGCACGCACCGCCGCCGCGTACACGAACTGCCGTGGGCCGGTCTGCCCGACGGAAGCTTCGTGATCATCGACGAAGTCCCGGCTGTCGTCATCGGCGACCGCATCACCGATTGGACCCACGAAGGGTACGGCCGAGCCCGGGCCCGTCCTCGAACCGGGCTCGTGTCTGTCTTGACGCCGCCGTCGACCGTTGCCGCTCTGCATGGCGGCTATGAAGCCCAAATCGACCCGTCGGTCGCCTGACCCTATGCCTCTGGCTGCGGCAGGTGGGCCTTGGCGTCCTCATAGCCCCCTTGCTGCGACGAGCCGTCGGGGGCGTAGACCAGGTTGAGGACTCCGGTCGCGAACGTCTGCGACGAGAGCAGCTTGAGCGGGATCGTGGCGTCGCCCTCGTCGAAGAGGCGCATGCCGTGGCGGACGGCGATCGGGTGCACGAGCAGGTGCAGCTCGTCGAGCAGCCCGGCCGCCAGCAGCTGCCGGACCACCGAGACCGAGCCGGAGAGAGCGATGGTGCCGCCCGGCTCGTTCTTCAACGCCGTGACCGTCTCGACGAAGTCGCCTTCGAACTGTTCCGAGTTCCGCCAGGTGAACTCGAGCTTCTGGTTCGACAGAACGATCTTGCGGACGTCGCCCAGCACCTTGGCGAAGTGGGCATCCTCGTCTCCAGCGGCTTCGCGCTCCGGCCACGCCCCGGCGAAGCTGTCATACGTCTTTCGACCGAACAGCATCGTGTCGGCCGTGCCGAGCGTCGCGTCGACGGCGGCGCCCATCTCGTCGTTGAAGTAGGGGAAGTGCCACTGGTCGGGTGCTTCCACCACCCCGTCGAGTGAGATGAACAGTCCGGCCACGATCTTCCTCATGGTGTCCCTCCTGGCAAGGCGTCTGGCGAAGGATGCTTCACCACAGACGACAGCCGTCGTCCGAACTCATCGGCCAACGGCGGTCGATCTGGTTTCCGCCGTAGACTCCTGGCATGGGACAGACGGTCCAGGTCGTAGGGGCCTTGCTCATCGTCGGGGCCTATATGGCCTACACGAAAGGCCGGCTGCGACTCGACTCCGTCCAGTTCCTCGCGATGAACATGGTCGGGGCGGCCATCCTGACCGTCGTTGCCTTCGTCGACGACCTCTACGGCTTCCTGCTCCTCGAATTCGTCTGGACGTGGGTCTCCGCCCGGGGCTTCCGCCGGGCCCTCAAGGCCAAGCAGGCGGCCAAGCAGGCGTCGAAGACCACCCGCACACGGAGCGCTGCCGCCCGCTCCCGCGGCCGCAAACGCCCGGACCACCTCCGCCGCGTCGAATAAGCCCGCCCCGGCGAGCTCAGGTGAAGCGGCTTTCCAGTTCGTCGGCTCGGAGGATCCATCCGGTCATGTCGAGTTGCTCGAATTGCCGTCGTGCGGCGTCGAGCAGCGGCACGGCCCGGTCGGCGTCGTGGGGCCCGCCCCGGCGGAGGAGCATGAGGGCCTCGTCGTAGTCCGCGATGG
>JAICGL010000221.1 GCA_025923175.1 Acidimicrobiia bacterium | reverse complement strand
CCGACCACGTCGCCGACGACGAGCTTCCGTCACGCCTCGGCCGCCACGCCGGCGAGCTGGAACGGTTGCTCCCCGGAGTGCGGGAACGCCTGCCCGACGCACCGCCGCTGCTGCAGTCGGACCCCGAGACCGAGCGGTACCGGCTCTTCGACGCCGTGAACGGTTGGCTGGCGGCGACCTCCGGCCACGACCCCGTCCTGCTGGTGCTCGACGACCTGCAGTGGGCGGCCAAGCCCACGCTCTTGCTGCTGCGCCACGTCGCCCGATCTCCCGAGCCGATGCGCCTGCTGATCGTGGGCACCTACCGCGACACGGAGCTGCACCACGACCACCCGCTGGTCGAGCTCCTCGCCGACCTCCGCCGCGAAACGGGAATCGAACGGCTCTCGCTGTCGGGGTTCGACCAACGGGCCGTGGCGGGCTACATAGCAGAGGTTGCCGGTCACGAGCTGGACGACGAAGGCCTCGCCCTGGCCCGGGCAATCCACTCCGAGACGGAAGGCAACCCGTTCTTCGTCCGGGAGATCCTCCGCCACCTGAGCGAGACCGGTGCCATCGTTCAGCGCGACGGTCGCTGGGTCACCAGCACAGCGGTCGAGGACGTCGGCATCCCCGAAGGGGTCCGGGAGGTCGTCGGGCGGCGCGTGGCACGCCTGTCGAGCGACGCCAATCGCGTGCTGCGGGTGGCGGCGGTGGTGGGGACGGAATTCGAGCTGGCTGTGATCAGGCAAGCGGGCGACATCGATGAGGAATCCATCTTCTCGGCGGTAGAGGAGGCGATCGCGGCCCGGCTGGTGGTCGAAACGGCGGGCCCCGTACCCCGCCACCGCTTCACCCACGCCCTCGTGCGCGAGACCCTGTACGACCAGCTGAGTGCCGCCCGCCGCGTCGCCCTCCACCGGCGTGTCGCCGAGGTCATCGAGGAGGTTCACGCCGCCGCCCTGGACGACCAGCTCCCGGCGCTGGCCCATCACTGGGCCCGGGCTGCCGCACCGGCGGCAGAGGTGAGCCGGGCCGTCGAATATGCACGTCGGGCCGGTGACCGTGCTCTCGCTCAGCTCGCCCATGACGAAGCAGAGGCCTATTACCGCCAGGCGCTCGAACTCTTCGACGCCGCCCGCACGGACTTCGACGACACGAAGCGGATCGACCTCCTCCTGGATCTCGGCGAGGCACAGCGTTTGGCCGGCCAGCCCGCCCACCGGGAGACGCTCCTCGAGGCGGCCCGTCTCGCCCGCCAACGCAATGACGCCGAACGGCTGGCCCGGGCGGCCCTCGCCAACCGGCGCGGCGCCTCATTCAGCTCGATGGGCACGGTCGACACCGAGCGCGTGGCCGTCCTCGAAGCGGCGATCGAAGCGCTGGGGGCCATCGACAGCCCCACGCGAGCCCGGCTCCTGGCCACCTTGGCCAGCGAGTCGGTCTGGGCCGACAACCCGAAACGCCGGCTGGCACTGGCCAACGACGCCCTGGCCCTAGCCCGCAGGCTCGACGACGACGCCGCCTTGGCCGACGTGTTGCTCAATCGCAATATCGCGATCTCGGAGCCGGACACCCTCGACGAGCGGCTGGCCAGCACCGCTGAACTTCTCGAACTGACCAAGCACCTCGCTGACCCGGTCACCAGGGCCCAGGCGCTCTGGCTCCGCTACGGCGCCACCATGGAAGCCGGAGACTTCACTGAAGCGGATCAGCGCCTCGAAGACTACGAGCGGCTCGTCGACGAACTCAGCCACGCCTTCCTTCGTTACTTCGCGCTGTTCATCCGGGGATGCAGGGTCCTGGTCAGCGGGCGCATCGACGAGGCCGAGCGGCTCGCGGCCGCCACCCTGGCCCACGGCCAGGCCACCGGCCAGCCTGACGCTCCGGTGTTTTTCGCAGCCCAGCAATTCGACGTGCGCTTCGAACAGGGCCGTCTCGGCGAGATGGAAGAACGCCTGAGCGAGGTTGTGCAGCGGGTCCCCCTGTACTCACTCGGACGGGCGAGGCTGGCGGTTCTCCACTGCGAGCTCGACCGGCCCGAGCATGCCAGAGCTGTACTGGAAGCGACCGCCACTGGCGACTTCGAGGATCTGCCGCGCGACTGGGCCTGGCTGGCGGTCGTCAGCCTCTGGGCTGCGGTCTGCAGCTATCTCGGCGACACGCCGCGAGCCGCCGTCCTGTACGACCTCCTGTATCCCTACCGGGAACGACTCGCCACCTCGGCAGTGAGGCCCAACCCCTCCGTCTCGCATTACCTCGGGATGCTTGCCACCACCCTGGGCCGCTTCGAAGACGCTGCAAGGCATTTCGCAACGGCCGCCGCCCGCCACGAAACCATCGGCGCCCCGACATGGCTCGCCCGGACCCGCCTCGAATGGGCCCGGATGCTCCTCTCCCGTCGCCAGGTTGGTGACGTCGACCAGGCCCGTGAGTTGCTCGGGCAGGCGCTGGATACCGCCCGGGACCTGGGCCTGGCGAACATCGAGCGCCGCGCAGTGCAGTTGCTCGACTGACCGACGTAGCGGTCGCAACACATTGAATGCAACGCCCTTGACACTTCCCTGCGGGAGCCGCTGCCACAATCCATGCAGAACGGGCTTGGGCGCGCCCTGTCGAGGGAGGAAGCATGAAGAACCGGCGGCAGGCGCACAACCATCCGGAGATGACGCCGCAGGAGATGGCCCGCTGCCGGCCTGCCTCCGAGATCGACCCGTTGGGCCTGCCGATCCCGACGCACGTGGTGTCGAACGAGGAGTACTTCCCCCCGTTCCTGCAGACGCCCGGGCAGCAGCAGGTCGAGGCCCGGGTGCTCGATGCCCTGGAGTCGGTGCCGCAGCGGCTCAACATCAGCCGGCGCCACTTCCTGGCGACGTCGGCCGGTCTGGCGGCGTCGTTCGTGGCAATCAACGAGGTCTTCCGGAAGTCAGCCTACGGCGAGACGCTGTTCCGGGTAGCGAAGGACTCCGGCTTTGACCACCAGGCCTTCGTGGCCGACGGCCCTCCGCCGGACCTATTCGTCTTCGACGATCAATGCCACATTGTCCGCGGCGGCCTCTCGGGCGGGGGCTACGGGGCCGACACCCTTCACGTCATCGCCCAAGGCGACAGCGCCCGGTTCCCGAACTCGCCGTTCCTCTCGAACCCGTGGAACCCCGAGAACCACCCTGACGAGCATGGTGATCCGTGGGGGAACTGGGATCCGAAGCTGATCGGCAAGAACAACATGGACGACACCCTGTTCTGGCTGCCGAACTTCATCGAATCCTGCTACCTCCAGAGCCAGACCAGCGTTGCCCTGATCAGCAACGTCCCCGGCCAGGTCGGCTACTGGATGACCCGTGCCAACCACATGAGACCTCCCAACACCGCGAGGAACGTGTACGAGACGCGGCCGCAGGAGATCTTGACGGCCGAGCAGAACTTCGCCAGCCGCGAGTTCATCAATGCCATCGCCGGGTCAACCCGGGCCCTCAGTCAGGGCATGATGTACATGGGGCCGGGCAACCTGTGGTACCTCCAGGAACAGATCGACCTGTTCGGCGTCGACAGCTGGAAGGGCTACCAGCATCCCAACGCCAAGCGGGACGAGGACCCCGATACGACGTTCGAATACTGGACGTTCGACGACGAGGAACTCGCCTTCCCCACATTCGCGTTCATCCGGGACGCCTACCGGAAGTACGGCTCCACCAAGCCCGGGCTCAACTGCGTCAACGTGCACAAGGGTCTGGGGGATTTCGCCTCTCCGACCGATATCCCGGGTGCCGCGGCGGCGTTCCCCGAACTCAACTTCATCATCTTCCACTGCTGCTTCCGGCCGGCCTGCTTCAACTACGACGCACTGCAGGACGTCCGGTCGGGACGGACGCGCGACGGCGTCCCCGACATCAAGGACACCACCGAGTTCGCGCAGCTGTGCTCGCCCTATCCGAACGTGTACGCCGAGATCGGCAACATCTTCGCCTCGTCCGTCGTGACCTTCCCGACCGTCTGCGCCCACCTGATGGGCATCCTGTTCAAGTACTTCGGCGCCGACCGGATCCTGTGGGGCACCGACAGCACCTTCTACGGAAGCCCCCAATGGCAGATCGAAGCCTTCTGGCGGCTCCAGATCCCCGAGGCGTTCCGGGAGCGTTACGGCTACCCCGAGATCACCGAGGAGATGAAGCGCAAGGTGCTCGGCCTCAACGCCGCCCGCCTCTACGACGTCACCCCGGACGTGACCAAGTACACCAAGGTCCCGGACGACTACCGCCAGCGCCTCGTCAGCGACACGAAGCTCATGAGGACGATGGAGTACGACGATCGCCTTCCGAACGAGCTTCCGACGAAGGAGTCGCCCAAGTCCCCCTCGGCCGATCGAGGCGACCGGCTTCAGAAGCTGCGGACCGATTACCGGGACGCCACCGACACCGGCTTCGGAGTCCCCCACACCAACAAGCGGGACGGCTGGATCAGAGTGAAGTAGGAGTTACTCCCACTCGATCGTGCCGGGGGGCTTCGACGTGATGTCGTAGGCCACACGGTTCACGCCGGGGACTTCGTTGATCAGCCGGGAGGAGATCCGCTCCAGCAGGTCGTAGGGGAGGCGCGCCCAGTCGGCAGTCATGGCATCGTCGGACGTGACCGCCCGGATCACGATCGGGTAGGCGTAGGTGCGCTCGTCGCCCATCACACCGACCGACCGCACCGCCGGCAGGACGGCGAAGCTCTGCCACAGCTCCCGATAGAGCCCGGCCCGCTTGACCTCTTCCACCACCACGGCGTCGGCCTGCTGCAGCACCTGGACCCGCTCGGCGGTGATCTCACCGATGATGCGTACCGCCAGGCCGGGCCCGGGGAACGGCTGGCGCCAGACGATGTCCTCCGGCAGGCCGAGCTCCTCACCCACCGCCCGCACCTCGTCCTTGAACAGGAGGCGGAGCGGCTCGACGAGGTCGAAGTCCATGTCCTCGGGGAGGCCGCCGACGTTGTGGTGCGACTTGATCTTGGCCGCGTCACGCGTGCCGGACTCGATGACGTCGGGATAGAGCGTGCCCTGCACCAGGAAGCGCGCCCCCTTACCGAGTTCCTTGGCCGCTTCCTCGAACACCCGGATGAACGTCTCGCCGATCGCCTTGCGCTTCTGCTCCGGGTCGGTCACGCCCTCCAGCACCGACAGGAACCGGTCGGCGGCCTTCACGTGGACGAGGTCGACGTGGAACTGGCGGAGGAACGTCTCTTCCACCTGCTCCGCTTCGTTGGCCCGCAGCAACCCGGTGTCGACGAAGACACAGGTGAGCTGGTCGCCGACCGCCTTGTGGACCAGCGCCGCAGCCACCGCCGAGTCGACACCGCCCGACAGGCCACAGATCACGGCGCCGTCGCCGACCTGGGCCTGGATGGCTTCGACGGACTGTTCGATGACCGACAAGCTGGTCCATGTGGGCCGGGCGCCGCAGACCTCGTAGAGGAAGGCTTTGAGAATCTCCATGCCCCGGTCGGTATGGATCACCTCGGGGTGGAACTGCACGCCGTAGATGCCGCGCTCGGCGTCTTCGAGCGCCGCCACCGGCGCAGCCGACGACGCGGTGGTCTTGAACCCGGGGGGAGCCAGGACGATCGAGTCGCCGTGGCTCATCCACTCTGCTTGTTCTACCGGCAGGTTGGCGAACAGCAGCGATGAGCCAGTGACCTTCAACTCGGTGCGGCCGTACTCCCCCGTCCCGGTACGGCGGACTTCGCCGCCGAGTTGCTGGGCGATGAGCTGGCACCCGTAGCAGATGCCGAGTACCGGGACATCGGAGTCGTAGATCGACGGGTCGATCCATGGCGCGCCCTCTACGTGCACCGAGGCCGGGCCGCCGGAGAAGATGATTCCCTTCGGCTTCCGGGCGAGCATGTCGGCGACCGGCATGTCGCGCGGCACGATCTCGGAATAGACGTTGGCCTCCCGCACCCGGCGGGCGATCAGCTGGGCGTACTGCGCTCCGAAATCGACGACCAGAACGAGATCATCGTTCACTACTTGCCCATCCCGATGCCCTGGCTGCGCTGGAGGGACTTGCCCTCCGTCTTCAGCGCCGGGGCGACCATCACCTCCGCCTTCTGGAACTCCTTCACGGTCTCGTAGCCGCAGGTGGCCATCGACGTCCGGAGGGCGCCGAACAGGTTGAGGGTGCCGTCGTTCTCGTGAGCCGGGCCGACGAGGATCTCGGCCATCGAGCCCTTCTGGCCGACGTGGACCCGGGCGCCGCGGGGCAGGCTCGGATGGAAGGTCGCCATACCCCAGTGGAAGCCCTTGCCGGGCGATTCGTAGGCCGAGGCGAGCGGCGAGCCGATCATCACGGCGTCGGCGCCGCAGGCGATGGCCTTGGCGATGTCGCCCCCCGTCCGCATGCCGCCGTCGGCGATGACGTGGACGTAGACGCCGGTCTCGTCGAGGTGGCGCATGCGGGCGCCGGCGGCGTCGGCGATCGCCGTCGCCTGAGGAACACCGATGCCCAACACACCCCGGCTGGTACAGGCCTGGCCGGGGCCGACGCCGACGAGCACGGCGACGGCGCCTGTCCGCATGAGGTGCAGCGCCGTGGAGTAGGAGGCGCATCCGCCGACGATGACCGGCAGCTCGAACTCCCGGATGAACTTCTTCAGGTTGAGCGGCTCGGCGTTCTTGCTCACATGCTCGGCGGAGACGACCGTGCCCTGGATGACGAGGATGTCGAGCTCGGCGTCAAGCACGGCTTTGGCGTAGCGCTCCGTCTTCTGCGGCGTGAGCGACGCCGCCGTGG
>JAICGL010000220.1 GCA_025923175.1 Acidimicrobiia bacterium | reverse complement strand
GTCCTTCTTTCCCGGCCCGAGGCCCACCCAGCCGAGCAGCGACAGGACGAGCAGGAAGAGGACCGTGAAGATGTACGGCAGGTAGGTGACGTTGTGCTCCTCGAACCATTCGGTCTCGGTCTGCATCGCCCTCAGCGCGCCGATGGAGACGAAAACCCCACCGAGACCGAGCAGGAGGGCGCCGCCGAGCCCCAGAGCGGCCTTCTTGCCGAGCCCCTTGAGCGGATCGAGCGTCTCCTGCTTCGCATAGGCGATGACCAGGTCGACGAGTTCTTTGGCGTCGCCGGTGGGATTCCGTGCCTTGGCTTTCACTTCGTTGGCCACGGCGACACTGTATTCCCCGTTCACAGGCGTGGTTGCGGACCGGGGTACCCGGCCAGCAGCGCCATCAGCCGGTCCTGGAGCAGCCGGCCGGCGCTTTCGCTGATGGGGCCGTTGGCCAGGAAGGCGAACGACACGCTGCGGCGCCCGTCGAGATAGCCGGTGAGGCCGCTGACTCCGTTGAGGGACCCGGTCTTGGCCCGCAGCTTGCCTTCGAGCGGCGTGCCCGCCAGGCGGAGGGACAGGGTGCCCGAGCGACCGGCGACGGCCAGCAGCGGCGACAGCTCCGGAGCGCCACCACGGTCGGGCTTCCGGAGGGCGGCGGCCAGCAGGGTGCAGTTGGACTGATTGGTGACCTCGAGGCCGGAGCCGTCGCCGAGGCGCAGTCCAGCCGTGGGAAGGCCGGCCTCCGCCAAGGCGTCGGTGACGGCCTGCGTGCCGGCCGGAGTGGAGCCGTCGCGGCGCTTGGCGACCCCGAGTTCCCGGACGAGGAGCTCGGCGGCGGTGTTGTCGCTCTCTCGCAGCATCCCGGCCACGATGTCCGAGAGCGGCGCGGAGCGGACGGTGGCCAGGGTGACCGCCCCCTCCGGTGGTGCGGCACCGGAGCGGGCCGGCCCGGCCACGGTGATGCCGGCCGCTGTGGCGAGCCGGGTCAGCTCGGAGGCCGCGTGGGCGGCCGGGTCGTCCGCTCGCTTTTCGGGCGGCTGGAAGACCGTGAAGCCGCCGTTGACCAGGAGCGCCGAGAGCGGACCGACCTCGTTGTCGATGACGTAGCTCGCCTTCCAGCCGGGCAGGATCCGGGTGCGGTCGTAGCGCGACTCGTCCCCCACGATGCCGCCCGTAATCGTCGTGACCCCCGCCGCCTTCAACCCGTCGGCCAGGGCGGTGAGCGGTGTGGCCTGGTGGAGCTGGAACCGGGGCCGCTCCGAGAGGAACGTGATGTACTCCGGGCTGGCCAGGGTCGGGTCGCCCGAGCCGACGAGCCAGAGGGTGCCGACCGCACCTTCGCGGGGCCCGCCGTCGGAGACAACGCTGGTCTCGTACCGGAAGTCGGGCCCGAGGGCTGCCAGCGCGGCAGTGGCGACGAGGGTCTTCTGGGTCGACGCCGGGACAAGCGGCTGCTCCGGCCGGCGGAGCAGCACCGGCCGCTCCCCTTCGTAGACGGCGAGGCAGGTGCGGGCACCCGACTGGGCCAGGAGCTCGTCGACGGCCCGCTCGAGGTCGACCGTGCCCTGCGCCTCGGCCAGCAGGGCAGGGAGACGCTCCGGGGTCCACACCGGGCGAGCCGCAATCTCGACGGCGGCGCCGCTGCTCGGAGGCCGCAAGGCCAGAAAGGCACACAGAAGCGAGATCGCCGCCAGTGCAGCCGTTGTGATGCTCTTCATTCTGGCCGTCGCTCCGCTCCGGCGATGGGACGTGCGGGCTTCACGGGGTCGGTAGCCTACCGGCGTGCCCCCCGCGCTCACTGTCGTCCTGCCCGCCCACAACGAGTCCGGGATGCTGGACGACGCGGTGCGGGAAGTCGCCACCGGGTTGCGGGAGCGGGGCCGCTCGTTCGAGATCGTCGTGGTCGAGAACGGGTCGAGCGACGACACCGCCGCCATCGCCAACCGGCTGGCCGGGGAGTGGCCCGAGGTCCGGTCGCTGTCGCTGCCCGAGCCCGACTACGGGCGGGCGCTGCGGGCCGGGCTGCTCGCCGCCGTCGGCGACGTGGTCGTGAACTTCGACGTGGACTTCACCGACCTGGGTTTCCTCGACCGGGCGGTGCCGATCGTCGAGCCTCCTGATGGGCCGGCGGTCGTCGTCGGCTCCAAGCGGACCGCCGGCTCGGCCGACACGCGCAACTGGCAGCGGCGCGCGATCACCGGCGTCTTCTCCACGCTGCTGCGGGTGGGCTTCGGCTTGTCGGTGTCCGACACCCACGGTGTGAAGGCGATGCGCCGGGAGGCGATGGCCCCCCTTGCCCGGCACTGCCGGTTCGGACAGGACCTCTTCGACACCGAGCTGATCCTGCGGGCGGAGCGGTCGGGGCTGCGCAGCGCCGAGATCCCCGTCGAGGTGGTGGAGAAACGGCCCGCCCGGAGCTCGATCCGGGCCCGGATCCCCCGCACGGTCAAGGGTCTCGTCGCGTTGCGGCTGGCCCTCTGGCGGGAACGCTTACCGGGGGGCAAGCCGGCTGTGCTGTGATGGGAGGCGACGATGCTGCGCCTTCACAACACGTTGACCCGTACGGTCGAACCGCTCCGGCCGCTCCAGCCGGGCGCCGTGGCGATGTATTCCTGCGGCCCGACCGTGTACCGGCCCGTCCACATCGGCAACCTCCGCTCGTTCCTGCTCGGTGACCTGATCCGCCGGGTGCTCGTCTGGGGCGGGCTTTCGGTGCGGCAGGTGATGAACATCACCGACGTGGGGCACATGACCGACGAGGTCTACGACCGGGGTGAGGACAAGATGCTCCTGGCCGCGGCCGACGAGGGGCTCACCCCGGCGGAAATCGCCGCCAAGTACGAGGCGGCCTTCCACCGCGACTCCGGCCGCCTCGGCATTCTCCCCGCCGACGTCTACCCCAGGGCCTCGGAGCACATCGGCCAGATGATCGACCTGATCGGCCGCCTCATCGAACGGGGTCACGCCTACGTCGACGACGGGACCGTGTACTACGACGTCACCACGTTCGACGGCTACGGGCAGCTGTCGCGCAACTCGCTCGACCAGCTCCGGGCCGGACACCGGCTCGAGGCCGTCGACCATCACAAGCGTCACCCGGCCGACTTCATCCTCTGGAAGGCGGCCGGGCCGCGGCGGGTCGTGCGCTACGACAGCCCGTGGGGGGAGGGCTACCCCGGCTGGCACATCGAGTGCTCGGCGATGTCGATCGCCTATCTCGGGGAACGCTTCGACATCCACACCGGCGGGGTCGACCTGGCCTTTCCCCACCACGAGGACGAGATCGCCCAGAGCGAAGGGGCGCTCGGCCACCAGGTGGTGACGACGTGGGTGCACGGCGACCATCTCCTGTTCTCCGGCCAGAAGATGGCCAAGTCGTCGGGCAACGTGTGGACCCTCGACCGGCTCGAGGAGGAGGGACATCAGCCGCTCGACTTCCGCTACCTCTGCCTCACCAGCCGGTACCGGCGTCAGCTGCGCTTCTCCCCCGACGCCCTCGCCGCAGCCGGGAAGGCCCGGGCCCGGCTCGGTGCACGCCTGGCCGAGTGGGGCGACCCGGCCGCCGCGCTCCAATCGCCGGCCGCCAAAAAGTGGGACGAACGATTCCGCGACGCCGTCCTCGACGATCTCGACTTTCCCCGGGCGATCACGGTCCTGTGGGGTCTGGTCGACGACGACAGCGTCGCTTCTGCCGAACGGGCGGCGCTGGTGGGCGACTGGGACCGCGTGCTGGGTCTGGGTCTCGGCGACGCTGCTCGTGCCGCCGTCCCGCCGGCCGAGGAGGAGCTACCGGCCGGGGCGGCCGATCTCCTGGCGGCGCGCCAGGCCGCCCGGGAGCAGCGTGACTGGGCCGAGAGCGATCGGCTGCGGGACGAACTCGATGCGCTCAGTGTCGAGGTGTCGGACACCCGGGACGGCACCACCTGGCGTCTGCGCTAGGGCTCCAGAGCGTTCCGGAACAGGTCGATGACGTGCTGCCGGCGGGCCGCCAGGGCCGACGTGCCCAGTGGGTCGCCGTCGACGAGGGCAGCGATGAGCTTGGCGTCGGAGAAGTACGTGAGCATGGCGCCGTAGGCGCTGAGGAGCAGTTGGGGAACGTCATACCGGCGGAGCCGGCCGGCGTCCATCTCCCGTTCGAAGAAGCCCACGGCCCGCTCGAAGAGCGGGCGGAGCGACGAGGCCAACTCCTCGCTCAGCATCGGTCCACCTTCGATGGCTTCCCGCCGCACGAGCCGCACGAACTCCGGGTGCTCCTCAAAGAAGCGGAACCCGGCGACAAAGACCCGCTCCACCTGTAGCCAACCCTGCCGGGGCTCGTCGACGGCCTCGTCGACCAGCGTGAAGAAGTCGGAGAAGGCCAGCATGATCACTGACCGGTACAGAATCTCCTTCGACGGGAAGTGGTGCAGCAGGCTCGGCCGGCGAATGCCGACCTCGTCGGCGATGTCGTTGAGGCTCGTGTCGGCGTAGCCCTGGTCGGCGAAACGCCGCGTCGCCACGGCCAGAATGAGCTCCCTGGTAGTCGGCGAAGGAGTGGCCAAGGCGCTCATGCCGACCCCAGGGTACGCGCCAGCACCTGGATGCCCGGGGGCAGGCGGCGTGGCCCATCCGCCGAACCGCCCACCATTCCCCCTTTGCCTACCTACTAGTCGGTAGGCTACCCTACCTCGGATGCTCTCCCCCCGCACGTTTCTGGTGGCCGCACTGGTCACACAGGCCTCGGTGTTCGCAACCACCGTGTACTTGCACCGGGTTCTGGCCCACCGGGCGCTCACCGTCCGGCCCGGGGTGGCCATGGTCTTTCGGGTGATCATCTGGATCATGACCGGGATCTCGCCGCGGGCGTGGGTGGCCGTCCACCGGCGCCACCACGCCTTCTCCGACACCCCGCAGGATCCGCACAGCCCGATCCAGCTGGGCTTCTGGGCAGTGCAACTCGGCAACGTGAAGCTCTACCGGGACACGATCCGTGACGGCGTGACGGTGTCCAAGTACTCACGCGACCTGCCGCCGGACCGGCTCGACCGGATGCTGTTCGACCACGCCCTCGCCGGTCTGGCCATCGGTATCGGCTTCTTGATGGTGCTCCTCGGCCCGGTGGCCGGGCTGCTGGCCGCCGGGATCCACACGGTGGCGTACCTGGGAATCAGCGCAGCGGTGAACGCCGTGGGCCACACCTTCGGGAAGCGGAGCTACGACAACCTGGCCACCAACAACCAGTGGCTGGCCTGGATTTCCGGCGGTGAAGGGCTGCACAACAACCACCACGCCGCACCGACGTCGGCCCGCTTCGCCCTCGACCGGGGCCAGATCGATCCCGGCTGGTGGCTCATCCGCCTCCTGCTGCGGACGAACCAGGCCGAGGTCCGCCACGAGGAGATCAAGCTCAAGCAGCCGGCGGCATAGCTACAGGACCGTCAGGTCCTTCCGGCCGAAGAACACCTCGTGGACGATCCCCATGTTGTGCCGGCTGAGGTCGCCGCGCTGCGCCTCGGGGGTGGCTTCCCAGGCACGGTGGACGTGGCGCGTGCAGTGCTCGGCTCCCGTCGCGACCGCGCGGCGGATCGGAGTGGTGAGGGTCCGGAGCCGCAGCGAGAGGTCGATGTCGGCGTTGCGGTACCAGACGAAGCGCTCCTGAACGCCCCCGAGCGCAAGGAGATCGGCCCGCCGTGCTGCCAGGCAGTAGCCCTGGATGGCGGCGACATCCCCGGCCGTGCGCTCCTCGTAGTCGCACAGGTCGGCGGTGGTGAGGCCGTAGGGTCCGGTCAGCCCGACAGTCGGATCGTCGAGGGCGCCGACGAGATCCGAGAGGAGATCGCCGGTTAGCTCCAGCGACGTGTCGACCAAGATCACGACGTCGCCGGTCGCTTTGGCCAGTGCTTCGTTCTGCGTCGCACCGAAGCCGAGTTCTCCCTGGTTGGCGGGGACGACTTCGACAGAATGATGACCGCGGTGGCGCTCGAGCGAGGCGAGGAAGCGATCGGCGTCGTCCGGCCACGCCCCGGTCTCGACCAGCACCGAAATCTCCTGAGAACCACCCATGCGATCGATGCTATCGACGGAGTTAACCTGCATCGATGGCCGCGGAAGTTGCGCTCTTCGTCACGTGTCTGGTGGATCAGCTCGCACCGGAGGCGGGCGTGGCGGCCGTGCGTCTGCTGGAGGCGGCGGGCTGCCGGGTGGCGTTCCCCGCGGCGCAGTCGTGCTGCGGGCAACCGGCGCTCAACACCGGCGAGCCGGAGGCGGCGGCCGTCCTGGCCCGCCACTTCGTCGAGGTCTTCGAGCCGTACGAGGCGGTGGTGACGCCGTCGGGCTCGTGCGCGGCGATGGTCCACCACTGGTATCCCCGGATCCTCGAAGGGGCCTGGGCGGAGCGGGCCGAGGCCGTCGCCCGCCGCACCTACGAGCTGACGTCGTTCCTCGTCGACCGGCTCGGCGCCACCGAGGAGATCGCGAGGGCGGCGCCGCTCACATCCGGCGTGACGGTGACGGTCCACGACGCCTGCCATGGCCTGCGGGTGCTGGGCCTCAAGACGTCGGGCCGCCGGCTGCTCGAGGCCGCCGGTGCGACCCTCGTGGAGATGGCCGAACCCGAGCAGTGCTGCGGGTTCGGCGGCACGTTCGCGGCCAAGCACGGTGAGATCTCGGCGCCCATGGCCGACGACAAGCTGGCCCAGGCCGCCGCCACTGGCGCCGACTACCTGGCCGCCTGCGACTCCGGCTGCCTCCTGCACCTGACGGGCCGGCGCCGCCGGACGGGCCAGGGG
>JAICGL010000219.1 GCA_025923175.1 Acidimicrobiia bacterium | reverse complement strand
TCGAAGCAGCCCAACCGGTCCTGGCCGACCTGGCCGCCAAGCAGCAAGCCGCCCTCGGCCGTGCCAACGAAGCGACGGAGTGGGTGCAACGCCTGCAGAGCATCGCGGTACCCGAGTCGATCCGGACCTTCGCGGAGCGGCACCGCGAGGCGCAGGCGGCGCTCGACGGTGCCACCGCAACCCTCACGGAGGCCGGCGCCGCCCGCAGGGCCGCGGTGAACGCTCGCCAGCCCTTGCCGGACCTCGCCGAGTTGCGGGCCACCCGTGGCGCCCACGACGAACTGGCCCAGTGCATTGCCGCGATCGAGTCCGCCGAGGCGACCCACAAGGAACAGGCCGACGCGGAAACCCGGCTGCAGGCGGTGTTCGCATCCGCCGGCACGGCAGCCCGCGAAGCCGCCGAGGCGCTCGAAGCCCTGCGCCGTCAGCATCTCGCCCACTCGTTGACCGAGACGCTGGTCCCCGGCGAACCATGCCCGGTGTGTGAGCAGACGGTCCAACGGCTGCCCGACCGTGCGCCCGTCGCGGCCGTCGCCGACGCCAAACGCCTGGTCGACGAACGCGAACAGGCCCTGGCGCGGTCCCGAGCCGAACACACCGCCATCGAAAAGCAGCTGGCCGGCACGATCGCCCGTCTCGAAACCCTGGGCGACCAGCGCGCCAAGCTGGCCGGGCCGGTGGAGGCTCATCCCGACGTAGCCGCACTCGACGCTCTCATCGGCCAGGTCGCTGAGGCGGAGAACGCCGTCAAGCAGGCGCAGGCGGCCGAGACCGATGCACTGGAAGGTGTCGAGATGGCCAAGGCCGCCATGGCCCAACTCGACACCGCCGCCCAGCGGGCCCGCAACGAATTCACCGAACAGCGCGACACGGTCACCGCGCTCGCTCCGCCGCCCGCCGGCAACCGCGACGTCCTCACCGACTGGGAGGCCCTCGCCGCCTGGGCGCAGGCGCTCGTCCCCACCCAGCAGAAAGCGGCGGACGACGAGCGTGCGGCCGCCGAAGCCCACGCACGGACCAGGGCCGAGATGCTGAGCAAGCTGCACACCGCCCTCGAAGCAGTCGGTGTTCGCCTGCCCGGCGGCGCCGACATCATGGCGATCGTCTCGGCAGCGGCCAGCGCGGCGACGGGCGCCGCCCACACCGTCGCCGAGATCGAAACCGCCATGGAACAGGCCGAGAAGCTGCGGGAGACCCGGGCGGGCCTCGACGAGGACGCCGACGTCGCCAAACTCCTCGGGCAGCTCCTCCGGGCCGACCGCTTCCCCGAGTGGCTCGTGGCCGAGGCTCTCGGCGTACTGACGGTCGACGCGTCGGAGATCCTGCGCCAGCTGACCGGCGACCAGTTCTCCCTGGCCGTCGGCGAGAAGGAGTTCGTCGTCATCGACCACGCCAACGCCGACGAGCGGCGTCCCGCCCGTACCCTCTCCGGCGGCGAGACCTTCCAGGCTTCCCTGGCACTGGCGCTGGCCCTGTCGCAGCAGATCCGCAACCTGGCCGCCGACGGCGCCCCCCGCCTCGACGCCATCTTCCTCGACGAGGGTTTCGGCACGCTCGACCCCGAGACGCTCGACGTCGTCGCCGCCACGATCGAGAACCTCGGTCAGAGCGGCCGCATGGTGGGAGTCGTCACCCACGTCAGCGAACTGGCGGCCCGCGTCCCGGTGCGCTTCGTCGTTCGCAAGGGCGTCGGCACGTCCACAGTGGAGAAGGTGGCGCCGTGAAGTTCACCGTCGATCCGTGGGACCCGTCGTACGGCACGTCGAACGAGCTCGACGCGGCCGACGCCTCGAAGGCGCAGATCGACGTCGACGTGGAGGTGCCGGCCGCGCAGTGGGCGCCCCGGCGGCCCACCGCCCCCGATCGGGCCGAGCGGCTGATCTTCATCGACGGAGTCAGGCGGGTCGAGGCTCACGTATGGATCGATGCCGACGACGGCACTGCTCCGCATGGCCTCTGCGCCTCCTACGCCGCGGGCGCCGTCCGGTGCGACGGCACGGCGGTCTGCGGCCCGTTCCTCGTCCGCCGGGGGTTGTTCACCACCCACGGCGCAGCGGAGACGATCCCCACCTGGGCGGGAGAGTTCACGGTCCGGCTGGCCGCCTCCGCTTCACCCGAAGGCCTCGCTCTCGCCGTCCAGGAGCGGATGGCCGAGGCCGAGCTCGAAGCCGCCGAGGCTGCCTGCGCCGACGGCGACGTCGATCTCGTCGTGGTCGACGGCCCGCTGCGCGGCCGCCAGCACCTCAGTGGCGCGGTCGGCTACATCAAGACACACCACGTGACCTACCTCGCCCCGGAGCTCAACGCCGTGGTCGGTCGCCTCGCCCCCGGCGAGCGCAGCCCGCTGTTCATCCTCGGCACCGACTGGAGCCGCCTGTCGTGGTACTTCCGGCTGGCGGCAACCGGGGCGTCACCGTGGTCCGGTGTCGTGCGGTGCGAATGCTCGGCCAACCTCCCGGTGTCAGAGGCCTCGGCGCTGGCCGACCAGGTCACCGCCGCGCTCCCCCGCTTCGCCTCCGAAGCCCACAAGGACAGCCGCGCCCCGCAGAACCTCTACCCCATCGCCGGCCTCGAACGCGACCTCCGCCACCGCCTCGGCGACCCCCAGGTGCTCTACCGCGCCCTGCGGGTGGCGGCGGCTACTTGACCGGGATCGTCGTGCTGACGGTGGCTTCGTCGATGTCGGACAGCAGGGCTTTCACTTCGAGCTTCCACTCTCCCCGGAGGGGTAGCGCGAAGTCGTAGGCGGAGAAGTGGCCGGGGCCGGCGCGGGTGAGCGGGACCTTGAGGGGGCCGACCTCCTGGCTCGGGAGGGTCAGGGTGGCGTTCAGTTCCTGCACCTCCTGCTGACCGCCCTGGGGCGAGAGCGTGTAGAGGTGGAAGTCGGCCGGGCCGGCCTTGGCGGGGTCGACGGTCACGTCGACGAGCACGAGGTCGCCGCGCATCGAAGCGCTGAAGGGCTGGGCCAGCGCGGATCGGGCCGGCTGGGCGTTGACGAGCAGCGCGGTGACGACGAGGACCACGATGGCGATCACGGTCTCGGCTCCAACGGTGCGGCGGAGGCCAGCCACGATCTCGCTGTCGGGGTCGGCGGTAGCGGCGCCGGGCCCGAACGACAGGCGGGCGGCCGGAGCCCGGTAGCGGGCCTGCACGAAGCGGCGGCTCAAAGCGCCGAGGGCGACGATCACGCCGAACAGGACGACCTTCACGATCAGGAGCCGGCCGTAGGTCGTTTCCGTCAAGGCATCCGTGCTACGCACCTGCCGCCAGCTCTGGAACGCCCCGGTGACGAGGATCGTGATCACAGCAGCGAAGGCCGCTCGGGAGAAGCGCGGAACCACGACACCCAGTTCTTCGGCAACGCGCCGGGGCAGCACCGCCAGCGCCAAGAGCGCCAGGCCGCCAAGCCACACGCTCACCGCTCCGACGTGCAGCACGTCCGACACGATGGCCAACGGCACAAAGTCTTGCGTGGCGGCGTGACCGGCTAGCGCGGGAGTCAACAGCAGTCCGACTGCGAGCACGCCACCGGCCACCAGCATCCCGGGCGGCACGTTCTGGCGTTCCTTTCCCGGGATACTGCGGAAAAGGAACGCCAGCAGGCCGGCCGTCAGGATGAGGATCAGGATCCGGGCGGACCAGACCTGACCGAACCGGTCGTCGAGCATCGCCGACCGTACGGTCGACGAGAGTGCCTTCGAGATCGGGAGCCCGGCCACGTAGGCGGCCTGGATAGGGACGCCGACGGCGGTCGTGACCAGGGCCACGGCCCACGCACCCCAGAGGATCTTCCGGGTGCGGGCCACGGCCAGCCCGGCCGGCCACAGCAGGGCTACGAACGTGAGCGCGCCGACCAGGAGGACCAGGGAGGCGAAGGCGGCGAAGCGGATGACGGCGTAGACCGCCCCGACGGTGGTGTCACCGCCGCCCGATGCCAGCAGCTTCTGGACGAGGGCGGCGTCGGCCTCCGCTCCCTTGGCTTCGCCGACGGTGAACGTGAAGGCACCGTGAATCGGGTGTGCGTCAGCCGACGTCACCCGCCAGGTGACGATGTAGGCGCCCTTGTCGAGCTCCGGCAGCTTCGCCGCCACGGCGTTGCTCTGCCCGTCGGCCCGACCGGCTGATCCCGCTTCGACCTGGTCGCCTCCGGGAGAGGCGAAGACCCGGATCGCCTGGGGTGGAATCTGCACCGCCTCGCTGAAGCGCAGCATGACCCGCTCCGGCGACGTCGCCACCGCCGTGCCGCCCACCGGATCGGTCGTCTCGAGGACGGCGTGAGCCGAGGCCGGCGCCGCCGCAAGGAGAACGGCCCCGAGCGCGAGGACCGCGGCGACGAGCAGTCGAAGGCGGGGGTTTCGCGAGGTCACGCGCTGAGATAGTCGTCCTGTGTCATCGGAAAGTTCCGGAGTGGCACACGACGATAGGCGCGGATGGAAGACCCGGCCGTCGCGCCCCACCCGTCCACCGGCTTTGGGTGACCTCCAGGCTGCCCGAGGGGAGGCGGCCAGTCAGGGGGTCGTGTGGGAAGGGGAGCGCCGGTGTCTTCGCTGACAGGGGAGCGGGTGGAGCGGACGGTCCGGTCCATCCATCGCGGCCAATTAGTCCTGTGAAAAGCTTCCGAAGTTCCCGGCGTTTCAAAAGTTCATCTTGGACGTGTCGACATCGACGAACTGACCGAGCTGCTCCTCGCCGCCCAGGACGGCGACCAGTTCGCCCTCTCCGCCTGGATCAGGCGCAGCCAGGGCGAGGTGTGGCGACTCTGTGCGCAGCTCGTCAGCCGGGAACTCGCTGACGACGTCACCCAGGAGGTCTATCTCCGGGCCTACCGGGCCCTGCCGGCGTTCCGGGGCGATTCCAGCGCCCGCACCTGGCTCCTGTCGATCGCCCGCCGGACCTGTGCCGACGCCGTGCGGGACCTCCGGCGCCGGCGGCGGCTGGCGGCGCGATTCGAACGCCCCTCCTACGAGCCCGATCCCGCCCGGGCCATCTCGGTCGAGGCCCTCCTCACCGACCTCGATCCGGAGCGCCGGATGGCGTTCGTGCTCACCCAGGTGCTGGGCCTGTCGTACCAGGAGGCCGCGGATATCTGTGACTGCCCGGTGGGCACGATCCGCTCCCGGGTCGCCCGGGCCCGGGCCGATCTCCTGTCCCGGCTGGGAGAGGCTGGGGAGCCTCGCCTGCCTCCCCCAAAGCGCAAGACCGTCTAGACCGTCGGCGTGACCTCGGCAATCACCGGAAGGTGGTCACTGACTCCCGTCTGAGGGGTCGACGACGCGACGACCTCGAGTCCCGACACGGCGACGAAGTCGATCCTCGTCCGTGGCTTGGCGGCGGGAAAGGTCGGACCGGTCGGCGCCAACTGGTAGCCGGCGGCCGCCACGGCCGGTTCCACCACCTCGGGACCGATGTTGAGGTCACCGAGCAGCATCCGGGGGCCCTCCCGCTGGGCGAGCGCCTCCAGAACGACCTCGAGTTGCGGGAGGCCCTCCCCCCGCCGGAACGACAGGTGGGTCGCCACGACCGACAACCCCAGGCCGTTGACATCGACCCGCGCCAGGATCGCCACCCGCTGCTCTCCCCCGCCCGGTCGGGGCAGCCTGATGACCTCGACGTCGCCGATTGACCCCCGGGCCAGGAGGACGTTGCCGTAGGACCGCCAGCGGCGGCGGGCCGCCTCGCCGAACACGGCTTCCATCCCGGTGGCGCGGGCGATGAGCCGCATTTCGTCCCGGAATCCGGTCCGGCTGGCGAACCGGTCCACCTCCTGGATGGCCAGCACGTCCGCCGACAGGCCCGCGCAGGCCTCCCCCATCCGCCGCAGGTCGATCCGGCCGCAACCGTCGTCGCCGTGCTTCACGTTGAACGTTGCCACCCGCAGCGGCGGCATCAGGCGCTGTTCACTCGTCGTGGTCGCCCCGGCCGCGCCGCTGGCGCTTCGTCTCCGAGCGGTGCCGCTTCTGTTCCAGCCGCTTCTCCTTCGCCGCCCTGGTCGGCTTCGTCGGCCGGCGCGGCTTCTCCACCCGAAGCGCGTCAGCCAGCCGAGACCGCAGTCGCTCCAGCGCCAGCTCCCGGTTGCGGAGCTGCGAACGTTCATCCGACGCCACCACCCGGACGTCCGGCCCGAGCCGCTCCAGCAGGCGGGCCCGTTGCCGGGGCCCGAGCGACGGCGACCCGGCGATGTCGAAGCGCACTTCCGCCCGGGTGTTGGCCGTGTTGACGTGCTGGCCGCCCGGCCCGCCGCTGGCCGAGAACCGCCAGTCGAGCTCGTCCATCCGGATGACGCATGTGGGCGTCACGCGCAGGACCGCCGGGCTGCCAACGGGTTCCTCATCCACCCCAACGACGCTATCCGGGCTGGTCGGAGCGCAGCTCCTCGATCAGCCGGTCGACCACATCGGGGAGCGTGGCACCAGCCTCGATCCAGCGGCGCTGGCGCACATAGCTCGGCCCGTGCTCGAGGATCTCCAACGCACCGAGCAGTTCGGCCTCGCACTCCAGCTTCCGGGCCGCCGGGGTCAGCTCCTCGACGAGGTCTGCGATCACTTCGCGAAGCGGCGCCAGCGTCCCCTGCTCGTCGATGATCAGTTCGGCGTCGATGCCGTGACGGGCTGCACGCCACTTGTTCTGCCCGACGATCCACCGCTTCGGGCGGGGCAGCGTGAAGCCCCCGTCGATCAGCGAGTCGAGCCGGGCGACGAGGCACTGGGCCAGGGCCGCCACCGTGGCGATCTCGCTCATGGTCGGAAGGCCGTCGCAGATCCGCAGCTCCACCGTCCCGAAGTTGGGGTGGGGTCGGATGTCCCACCAGATCTCCCGGATCGAGCTGATCGCCTTGGCTGAGATCAGCGTGGTC
>JAICGL010000218.1 GCA_025923175.1 Acidimicrobiia bacterium | reverse complement strand
CTTCGCCACCCACGCCGGCTCCCTGCCCCACGCTGATCTGATCGGTCGCGAGGAAGGCATCCTCGTGCGCACGTCGCACGGCTCCCGGCTGCGGGCCGTCCGCCCCACGCTGCGCGACTACATCCTGAAAATGCCCCGGGGCGCCCAGGTCATCTATCCGAAGGACATCGGGCCGATCCTGGTGCTGGCCGACATCTTCCCCGGGGCCCGCCTGCTCGAGGCGGGGGTGGGCTCCGGCGCCCTGTCGATGGCGCTGCTCCGAGCCGTGGGCCCCGAGGGTGCCGTCATCGGCTACGAGATTCGCGAGGACTTCGCCGCCCGGGCGGTCAAGAACGTCGAGTCGTTTCTCGGGCCCGGTCAGCCGTACCACGTGGAGATCCGTGACATTTACGAGGGCGTCGATGAGACGGGGCTCGACCGGATCGTCCTCGACCTGCCCGAGCCCTGGCGGGTGGTGAAGCACGCCACGCACGCGCTGCGGCCAGGCGGGATCCTCGTCTCGTACGTGCCGACCGTCGGCCAGGTGGCACGCCTCCGGGAGGAGCTCGACGGTTCGCCATTCGGGCTGGCCGAAACGCTCGAGGTGCTCCAGCGGACGTGGCACGTCGAAGGGCAGTCCGTCCGGCCCGACCACCGGATGGTGGGCCACACCGGGTTCCTCACCGCCGCCCGGCTGCTCGACCCAGACCTGCCGGGGGCCCCCATCCTTTGAATCTCCTGGACTTGATGATCCTCCTCATGGCCGGGGCCGCCGCGTACGGCGGATATCGGCTCGGTTTCCTGGCCCGCATCTTCTCGTGGGCCGGCCTGGCCATCGGGGCCCTGGTGGCCGACCGCTTCCTGCCCGACGTCGTCGGCTTCTTCTCCTCGTCGGATCCGCAGATCCGGCTCATCGCCGCCATCTCGTTCCTGGTCGGCGCCGCGATGCTGGGCCAGGGCGTCGGTCTGGCGGTCGGCAGCCTGCTCCACGCCGCCCTCCCGCTCGGCACCGGGCTGCGCCAAGGCGACCGGGTGGCCGGCTCGGCGCTGGGGATCATCGGTGTCCTGGTGGCGGTGTGGCTCCTCATCCCGGCACTGGCCGCCGTGCCGGGCTGGCCGGCCGAGGGCACCCGGGGTTCGGCCATCGCCCACATGGTGGAAGACGTTGCCCCCGCACCGCCCGAGACGATGCAGGCGCTGCGCCGGTTCGTCCAGGACGGCACGTTCCCGGCCGTGTTCAACGAGCTTCGCCGCTCGCCCGACCCCGGTCCGCCGCCCACGGTCCTGCTCGATCAGGCGATCCACGACCGCGTGCTGCAGTCGACCGTCAAGATCACGGGCGAGGCCTGCCGGCGCATTCAGGAGGGCAGCGGCTTCATCGCCGCGCCCGGGCTCGTGGTCACCAACGCCCACGTGGTGGCGGGGGAGAAGGGCCCCAAGATCGAGCCCTACGAGGGGAAGACGCTCCCGGCCACCGTCGTGCTGTTCGACGCCAACCGCGACCTCGCCCTCCTGCGCGTGCCCGGTCTGACCAAGCCGCCCCTGCCCGTGCGGGGGGACACGGCCAAGGAGGGCGAGACCGGGGTTGTCTACGGGCACCCCGGCGGCGGGCCCCTGCGCCCCGCCCCCGCCAGGATCAGCCAGGAACTGATCGCCGTCGGCCGCGACATCTACGACCGCAACGACACCCGCCGGCACATCTTCGTGCTGGCCTCGGCCCTCAAGCCCGGTGACTCGGGTGCCGCCCTCATCGACAAGGCGGGCCGGGTCGCAGGCGTGGCGTTCGCCATCGCCCCCGACAAGCCCGGCGTGAGCTACGCCCTCACCGACAAAGAGCTCGCCCCGGTCCTGGCCAAGGCCGGAAACACCGCCGTCTCGACCGGCGGTTGCCTGGATACGTAACGCCGAGACTCAGCGGTCGATGTAGTTCGGCGCGCCGTCGCCGTCGCTGTCGCCGGTGCCCTCGCCGCCGTCCGCGGCACCGTCACCGTCGCTGTCGGTGTCGACGAAGTTCCGGTTGTTGTCCCCGTCAGGGTCGAGGGTCCCTTCCTCGCCGTCGGTGATCCCGTCACCATCACTGTCGAGGTCCCGGAAGTTGGCGACCTTGTCACCATCGGTGTCGGCCGTACCCTCGATACGGTCCGGGAGCCCGTCACCATCGCTGTCGGCTGAAGTCCGGTCGGGCCGGCCGTCGCCGTTGGTGTCGATGATGCCTTCGATGACGTCGGGGATGCTGTCGCGATCACCGTCGACATCCACGAAGTTCGGTGAACCGTCCGAGTCGGCGTCGCTGGCACCCTCGACCTTGTCCGGCAGTTCGTCCTCATCGCTGTCGGTGTCGAAGCAGTTCCGCTTACCGTCCCCATCGGTGTCGGACACACCCTCGATGCGGTCCAGGATGTCGTCACCGTCGGCGTCGGGGTCGAGGTAGTTGGAGAGCCCGTCGGTGTCGAAATCGGCCACGCCCTCGGCGGCGTCGGCGATCCCGTCGGAGTCACTGTCGGGGTCGTCGGTATTGGCGACACCGTCCTTGTCGGTGTCGGTGGCGCCCTCGATGGGGTCGAGGATGCCGTCGCCGTCGTCGTCGGGATCGGCCAGGTTCGGGAGGCCGTCGCCGTCGGCATCCGTCACGCCCTGTTCCTTGTCGGGGGTGTTGTTGCCGTCGCTGTCGTCGTCCTGGAAGTTGGGCTTCTTGTCCCTGTCAGGGTCGGTGTTGCCCTCGACCGTGTCGAAAAGGCTGTCGCCATCGCTGTCGAGGTCGCGGTAGTCCGGAGCGCCGTCGCGGTCGGTGTCCACCGGCGTCTTGCCGTCCGGGCCCGACTCGCTCGAGTCGGGGATCAGATCGCCGTCACTGTCGTGGTCCCGGAAGTCGGGCAGGCCACCGCCGAACGTGTCCACCGGCGTCTTCGGGTTGGCCCCGACCTCGACCGAGTCCGGAATGTCGTCAGCGTCGCTGTCGAGATCCCGGAAGTCGGGGATCGAGTCGAAGTCGGTGTCGACGTTTCCGTCGAGACCGTCCGGGACAGTGTCGTTGTCGCTGTCGAGGTCCTTGAAGTCCTGGATCCCATCACCGTCGGTGTCGAACGGCGGCGCCGGCTCGACGAAGTTGAGCTCTTCGTCGTCGGGCACGCCGTCATCGTCGCGGTCGATGTCGAACCAGGTCCTGACGATCGGGGGCGCCTCGATCGCGTCAGGGATCCCGTCACCATCGGAGTCGAAGTCGCGATAGTCGCCCACGCCGTCACCGTCCGTGTCGGCGGGTGCGGACGGGTTGGCGCCGGCCTCGGTCGTGTCGGGGACCCGGTCGCCGTCGGTGTCGATGTCACGGTTGGCGGGAATCCCGTCGGCGTCGGTATCGACGACGCCCTCCACGGCGTCGGGGACGGCGTCGTTGTCCGAGTCGGGATCGTCGAAGTCCGGCTTGCCGTCCTTGTCGGCGTCGATCGGGTTCGGGGCGTCGAGCCCGATCTCCACGGCGTCGGGGATCCCGTCCCTGTCGAGGTCGCCGGCGGCCATTGCGGACGGAGCACTCACGCCCGCGCCACCGATCAGCACCATGAGTGCGATCAGCGTCAGTGGCTTCCAGCGACGTGTGGTCAAGCGGGGTCCTCCCACCGTCTTCTCCTATCCCGGACATCGCCGATGTAAGCCGGCGGTCTCGGCCCGTGGGTGAGAAAGCTGAATTCTCGCAGACTTCGTCGCGTCAGGAAACTTGGGTTCGGTTCACACCCGACAACGACTGAGTGGCCGAACGGTGAAACGCCGAAGGCCCGGTCACCCCTTAAGGAAAGACCGGGCCTCCAGTTTCAGCAACGTCCGACCGTGGGCGGAACGTGAATCAATCACGCCACCGCCGCCGTCAGCTCCTGACTCTTAAGCCTTGCCAGGCCCCCCGTTACCCTCGCCGCAGAACGCGGGCTGAACAGCCTGCGGGTATGCGGCCAGGCAGGCCTCTTCGGGCAGCGCCCCGCTAGGGCGGGGTGCACCGAATGCGCTCGAGGCGGGAACAGCGAGTACGGCGGTAGCAGCAACCATTAGTGCGAAGCGCTTCAGCATCGCCCAGCTCCTTATAGGTGTTAGCAGAAATGAGCTTGCAAAAAGGGTAACAGCGTTTTTGCCCAAAGGACAGGCAAGGCTCTCAGGAAGACTTGTTGTCCTGAGTCTCGTTCACGCTGTCAATTGCAGCCGTCGCATTCTTGAACTCCTTGGCGGATTCGCCGAGGCTCCGTGCAAGCTTGGGCAGCTTCGCGGCGCCGAAGAGGAGCATGACGACTGCGAGGATGATGAGTAGTTCGGGTGCTCCAAGACTCAAGGCTCAGCCTCCGTGCCGTGGTGCCAAGTGTGCCGCCCGGGGTCTCCGGGCGGCACACCGGCGTTTACGGCTGCCTTGCTATGGCCGACTAGCCGTTCGTGGTGCCCCAGAGCGAGCCTGAGACAGCCTGACCAGCCTTGTACGGCGCGTTGTACTTGCCGGCTGCGACCTTCTTGATGGAGTCGCGGATGCGGAAGTACGTACCGCACCGGCAGAGGTTCCCGCCCATCGCGTTGTCAATGTCCGCGTCGGTCGGGTTCGGGTTCTCGTTGAGGAGCGACACTGCCTGCATGATCTGGCCAGCCTGGCAGTAACCGCACTGCGCAACGTCGTTGTCGATCCAGGCCTTCTGGACGGGGTGGAGCTCGCCACCCTTGGCCAGACCCTCGATCGTCGTGACGTTCTTGCCCTCTACCTTGCCGACCTCGGTGATGCAGGTACGCCGGGCCACACCATCGATGTGGCTGGTGCACGCACCGCAGAGGCCCATACCACAGCCGTACTTCAGGCCGTGGACGTGAAGGCGGTCACGCAGTACCCAGAGGAGTTCCTCGTCCTTGTCGGCGTCGACTGTGACCGGGTTGCCGTTCAGGTTGAATGTGATCTCCGGCATCGCAATCAGGCTCCGTACTCGTTGAGCGGGAAGTTACGCGGCTGCTTACCTGTAGCACGTGCCCAGGCGTTTGCAGCGGCAGCGGAAGCGGCCGGGACACCCAGCTCGCCGACGCCACCAGGCAGAACGTTGCTGGTCGGCAGGATGCTCAGGGCCATCTCCGGTGCCGAGTCGAACATCCGCGACCACTTGTAGTCGTGGAAGTTGTTCTCCCGGGTCGCCCCGTTGTCCACGTGGAGGCCGGCCCGGAACACCAGGGCGAAGCCGTCCATCGCCTGACCGAACAGGCTGCCTTCAGTGCCCTTCGGGTTGACACAAATGCCGTTGTCAACCGCGATGTCGCACTTGGTCATCCGCGGTTCCTTGCCCCGCGTGTCGATTTCCATGACGTAGGCAGTGATCGACTTGTACTCGTCGTGCATACCAATGCCCTGGGCGACGCCGGCAGGGAGCTTCTTGCCCCAGCTGGCCATCTCAGCAGCCTTGGCGAGCACGGCACGGTGACGGTCACTGTCCAGCATGTCCATCCGGTAGTCGAGCGGGTCCTTGCCAGCCTGAGCGGCAAGCTCGTCGATGACGATCTCGTCAACGGCGTGGACCTGGCCGGAGTACACAACCCGCCATGCGGCGGTGGGCTTGGCCAGCAGGCGCTGCTTCAGCGTGATGGCCGTCGGGCCCGTCTTGTAGATGAGCTTCTGCGTGTGAGCGAAGAAGTACTGGCAAGCACCTTCGTTGTTGTACTCGGTGATGTAGCCAGTGACGACGTCGCCGAGGCCGTGACGGAGGTCCATCTCCGGGCAGGCCATGCGGTGCTCGTAGCTCACCACGTCGCCGCCGGAAACGGTGGCCTTGATGTGGTGGAGCGACACCGGACGGGTCCGGCCGTGCTTGATGCCCTCTTCACGGAGCCACTGCAGCTTGAGCGGCTTGCCAAGGCGCTGGGAGGCCTGAGCCACCTGCACGTCCTGGTCGTGGAACAGGTGACGCCCGAAGGCGCCGCCGACCGGGACACAGTGGTAGGTGACGTCCTCGACCTTGATACCCAGGGTCTCGGCCAGCTGACGCTGGAGGGTCGGCGGAATCTGGGCGCCGCCCCAGCCCTCGTACTTGCCGTCCTTGAACACGCCGCAGGCGCTGTTCTCTTCCATCGGGGCGTGCGGCACGTACGGCCAGCGGAACGTCGCGTCGACACCCTCACCCGGCGAGGTCACCTTGTCGATGATCCCGGCGAGCAGGTCGTCGATCTGAGCGTCCGACAGCTGGTCCATCGGGCCAGCGCTCCACTTGATCTTGAGCGCCTTCTTGGCCTTGTTGGCGATACCGAAGGTCTCGGCCGTGACGATGACAGCCTCGGGGATCAGGTAGTCAGCCATACCCGGAACGTGGGTGATGGCGATGACGCCCTTGATCGCCTTGGCAGCCGAGTCGTCGATCGACACCACGGACGCGCCGTGCGTCGCCGCCAGAGCGGCAACCGAAGGCAGGAACTCGTTCGAGTTGAAGAGGTCCATCGGGTACGGGTACGTGCCCTGGACGATCTTCTCGATGCCGTACTTGCTCTGCGGCTTGCCGATGATCTTGAACTGGTCAGCCGTCTTCGGCATTGCAGCCTTGGCGAGCGGGAGCGCAGCCGCTTCGGTTGCGATCTCGCCGTAGGTGAGCTTCCGGCCGTCGGTGGCGATGACGTGGCCGTCTTCGGTGCGGAGCCGGCTCACCGGCACACCCAGACGGTTCGAGGCCGCCGCCAACAGCTGACCGCGCATCTGAGCGGTGAGGAGACGGGCCGGGTCCCACAGCACGCGGGTGTTGTGCGAACCACCGGTGATCTGGGCGGCACCGCGCTTCTGCTCAGCCGGCGAGCAGATGACGTCCATGCTGGAGAACGGGACGTCGAGCCCGTCCGCAACCAGCATGCCCATCATGGTCATGAAGCCCTGACCGACTTCCATCTTCGGACCCTCGAGGTAAACCCGGTTGTCGGGCTTGATCTCGATCTTCAGGTCGTAGGTGGTGGGCTGCT
>JAICGL010000217.1 GCA_025923175.1 Acidimicrobiia bacterium | reverse complement strand
GGTGACATACGAGGACGTGCTCCGGGTGTTCTGGGAGAACCACGACCCCACACAGGGCATGCGGCAAGGCAACGACCTCGGCACGCAGTACCGCTCGGCGATCTACACGTTCTCCGACGAGCAGGCCGCGGCCGCCGAGGCCTCCAGGGACGCCTATAACAAGTCGCTGGCCGATGCCGGCTACGGGCCGATCACAACCGAGATCGCCCCGGCCGGGCCCTTCTTCTACGCCGAGGACTACCACCAGCAGTACCTGGCTAAAAACCCGTTCGGCTACTGCGGTCTCGGAGGAACAGGAGTCAGCTGCTCGTGACGCTCTCGTACGCCAACGGGCCTTCGACTCAGCCGCTCCTCGGCGAGACGATCGGGGAGAACCTGGAACGCGCGGCGGCCCGGGTGCCCGACAACCTCGCGCTCGTGTCCCGGCACCAGAACCGGCGTTACACCTACGCCGAGTTCAACGCTGCGGTCGACGAGGTGGCCCGGGGGCTGCTGGCCCTCGGGTTCGAGGCCGGGGACCGGATCGGGATCTGGAGCCCGAACAACGCCGAGTGGGTGCTGGTCCAGTACGCCACCGCCAAGGTTGGCGTGATCCTGGTCAACATCAACCCGGCCTATCGGACCTCGGAGTTGGCGTACGCCCTCAACCAGTCGGGCTGCCGGATGCTGATCGCCGCGCAGTCGTTCAAGACCAGCAACTATGAGGCGATGATCGAGGAGGTCCGCCCCGACCTGGCTGCGCTGGAGAAGGTCATCCTGATCGGCACGCCAAGCTGGGACGAGCTCGTGGGGGGCGCAGCGTCGGTCAGTCATGGAGCGCTGCGGGAGCGGAGCGCCGCGCTGCAGTTCGACGACCCCATCAACATCCAGTACACGAGCGGCACGACCGGGTTCCCCAAGGGCGCCACGCTGTCGCACCACAACATCCTGAACAACGGCTACTTCATCGGCGAGGCCTGCCGGTACACCGAGGCCGACCGGGTCTGCATTCCCGTGCCCTTCTACCACTGCTTCGGGATGGTCCTCGGCAACCTGGCCTGCACCACCCACGGCGCCGCCATCGTGATCCCCGAGGCCGGCTTCGAGCCGAAGGCGACGCTGGAAGCGGTGGCCGCCGAGGGCTGCACAAGCCTCTACGGCGTACCGACGATGTTCATCGCCGAGCTCGACCATCCCGACTTTGAGACGTTCGAGCTCTCCACGCTGCGGACGGGCATCATGGCCGGCTCGCCATGCCCGGTCGAGGTCATGAAGCAGGTCGTCTCCCGCATGCACATGGAGGAGGTCACGATCGCCTATGGCATGACCGAGACCTCACCGGTGTCGACCCAGACCGTGCCGGAGGACAGCCTCGACCACCGGGTTTCGACAGTCGGGCGGGTCCATCCCCACGTCGAGGTGAAGATCACCGATCCCGAGACGGGTCGGGTCGTCGAACGCGGCGTGGCCGGAGAGCTGTGCACCCGGGGCTACTCGGTGATGACCGGGTACTGGAACGATCCCGAGCGCACCGCCGAATCGATCGACGCAGCGGGCTGGATGCACACCGGAGACCTCGCCACGATGGACGCCGATGGCTACGTCAACATCGTCGGCCGTATCAAGGACATGATCATCCGGGGTGGCGAGAACCTCTACCCCAGGGAGATCGAGGAGTTCCTCTATACGCATCCCGACGTGAGCGACGTTCAGGTGATCGGCGTACCCGACGTGAAGTACGGCGAGGAGCTCATGGCCTGGGTGAAGGTCCGCGAGGGCGCCACGCTCACCGAGGACGCCCTCAAGGAGTTCTGCAAGGGCAAGATCGCCCACTACAAGGTGCCGCGCTACGTCAAGTTCACCGACGAGTTCCCCATGACCGTCACCGGCAAGATCCAGAAGTTCAAGATGCGGGAACAGGCCGTGGAGGAGCTCGGGCTGCAGGCGGCAGCAGGGACGCAGACGGCCTAGAGCCGTCTGGCGGGAATGCGCGCTAGCCGTTCGGGGTGGTCGCGTAGGTGACCATGCCCTTGCTCTTGGCGTGCAGCGGGCCGCCGATGCGGTCGGTCATGTAGCAGGCGAACACATAGGTCCGGTGAACCTTCAGGTTCATCGGGAACGTGGACGCGCTGCCGGAACTGAGCGGGCCGGCGAAGGCGACGTCCTGTGGGACGGGTGTGTCGTCGGGCACGGGATGGTCGGCGTCGGCCGACAGCAGCTTCTCGAACGCTGCTTTGGCCCGTGCCTCGTCGACACGGTCGGGGAACTCGGCCACGGCGAGGCTGTGGTCCTGCTGCCCTTCGTTGCGAAACGTCAGGACCTTGAAGCCGGGAACGAGCGCCGGGACCTCGAAGGCCCAGTCCCGGGCGACGACCGTGGCGTCGGTCGGCGGCATCGGGGAGGTGTTCGTCTTCTTGACCGTGAATGGCGTCGCCATTCCAAGGTCGTAGTGGAACTGCAACTCTTCGGCCTTGGGAGGACCGGCCGGGTCAGCGAGGCTGTCGGCGTCGGTGAGGGTGCAGACCATGACGTAGTCGCCGGCCGGCAGCGTGAGGAACGACATCTCTGACGTTCCACCGGGCACGAGGGAGACGCCGCCCTGGAAGCGCAGATAGTCCGGCGTCGGTTGCCCCTCGCCGGAGACCACCTGCGTCAGGTCCTGCTTCAGGCGGTCCATGGGGGCGTCGCCGGCCGCCACGATCACGGCCTCGTGCTTCATCTGGCCGCTGTTCTGGAGGGTGACCCGGACGACGCCGCCCTCGATCTCGGGCGGGACCTCGAAGCTGTAGTCGCGGGCGGTCACCGTGACGCTTGGGGCGAAGGGCAGCGTGGTCGCCGTCGCCGTCGCTGTCGCCGTGGCCGTGGCCGACGCCGGATCTTCCCTGGTCTGCGGTCCGTTCGGCTCGTCGGCGGTGAAGGCCGAGGCCATCACGGCGATGACCACCACCAGCATTCCGACCAGACCCAAAACCGCAACGGGCCGCTGCTGCAGCACGTGGACGTCTATACCCGCTTACGCAATGACTCTGAACAGTTCCTCGAGTGTCGTCTTGCCCTGGGCCACCTTGACCAGCCCGTCCTCCCGGAGCGTCAGCATGCCCTGGGAGAGGGCGGTCTTCTTGATGTCGTCGGAGGAGTAGCGCTCGACCACCATGCGGGAGATCTCCTCGCTCATCACCATGACCTCGTGGACGGCGAGGCGGCCCCGGTAGCCGGTGCGGGAGCAGGCGGCGCAGCCGATCGCCCGGTACAGCGATGGCGGCCCCTCGGCCTTCAGGAGCGCTGCCGGCCAGCCGGCCTCGGTCAGCTCGGCGTGGGTCGGCTCGTACTCCTCCCGGCAGCGGTCGCAGAGCTTGCGGGCCAGCCGTTGGGCGACCACGCAGTCAAGGGCGCTGACGACGAGGAACGGCTCGACGCCCATCTCCACCATCCGCATGGGAGTGGAGGCGGCGTCGTTGGTGTGGAGGGTGGAGAGCACCAGGTGACCGGTGAGGGACGCCTCGACCGCGATGGTGGCCGTCTCCCGGTCGCGGATCTCGCCGACGAGGACGATGTCGGGGTCGGAGCGGAGGATGGACCGCAGTGCCGATGCAAACGTGAGGCCGGCCTTCGGGTTGACCTGCACCTGGTTGACGCCGGGAAGGCGGTACTCGACCGGGTCCTCGACGGTGATCACGTTCTTGTCGGGTGAGTTGAGGACGTTGAGGGTGGCGTAGAGCGTCGTCGACTTGCCCGACCCGGTGGGGCCGGTGACGAGGATGGTGCCGTAGGGCTTGCGGAAGCAGGCCTCGAACCGGGGCAGGACCGCCGGGTGGAAACCGAGATCGGGCAGGCTGAGCTGGGCCCGGGTCTTGTCGAGGATCCGCATGACGACCTTCTCGCCGTAGACCGTCGGCAACGTGGCCACGCGAAGATCGATGGCCTTGCCGGCGACGTTGAGCGAGATGCGGCCGTCCTGGGGGATACGGCGTTCGGCGATGTTGATGTCGGCCATGACCTTCAGCCGGCTGATCACCCCGCCCTGGATCGATCGGGGCGAGTGCATGACCTCGTGGAGCACGCCGTCGACCCGGAACCGGATCCGCAGGTCGTGCTCGGTCGGCTCGACGTGGATGTCCGACGCCCGGTCGGCCACCGCCTGGGCGATGAGCAGGTTGACGAACTTGACGATGGGGGCGTCCTCGACGGCTTCCCGGGCGAGGCCCTCGTCTTCGTCGTCCTCCAGCTCCCCGGCGGCGATCTGGGCGACCTCGTCGACCTCGGAGTCGAGGCGGTGGAAGCGGTCGATGGCTTCGGAGAGCTGGGTGCGGGTGGCGACGACGATGGTGATCTCGGCGCCGGTCACCGCCCGCATGTCGTCGATGGCCAGGACGTTGCCGGGATCGGCCATGGCCACCACGAGGCGGTCCTCGGCCCACGTGACGGGCAGGGCGAGGATGCGGCGGGCCATGGCCTCAGGGAGGAGCGTCACTGCGCCCCGGTCGATCGGGTACTCGGCGAGGTCGACGAACTCGAGGCCGAGCTGGCGGGCCAGCGCGCCCATGAGGACGGCTTCGGTGACGGCGCCATCTTCCACCAGCAGCTGCCCGATGGGCAGACCCCGCTCCGCCTGGGCTTTCAGGGCCGCGTCGAGCTGGGCCTGCGTGATCAGGCCTTCGGTCAGCAGCATCTCGCCGAGCGGCTGGCGGAAGAGCACGTGGGCTCCGGCTAGAGGGGTGGCAAAAAAGGAACCTTCCACCCAGTTATCGGCGGCTCAGGCCGAAGGCTGAACGTCCTCCCACTTCTCCTTTTGCTGCAAGGCGAAAAGGGACGTGTAGCCCCCGGACCAGTCGGGCGGGACCAGGCAGGGCCGGGGGTCGTGGTGGGCCCACAGCGCCGGCTCGCCCCGGACGATCTCGCCTTCGTGGCTGCTCGGCAGCGGGTTCGCCGTATAGGAGAAGGCGTCGGCGGCGGAGTACACGTTGAGCAGCAGGGGCCTGCCGAGGTCAGCCTGGTTGGGCCGGGAGCCGTGCACGACCCGGCAGTTGTGGATGGTGATCGAACCGGCCGGGCCGGTGAGCTCGGCGGCGGTCTCCACCGGAACGCTCTTCACGTCGGTGTCGGACAGACAGCCGACCCAATTGCCGGCGTCGTCGTACTGGGAGAACAGCTCGCCGTCGTGGGTGCCGGGGACGGCCATCAGCGGGCCCTGCTCAGGGCCGCAGTCATAGAGGTAGAGACCGGCGGTGAGCGGCGAGTAGTTCGTGTGGGGCCAGTAGGTGATGTCCTGATGCCACTTGACCTCTTCGCCGCCCTTGGCCCATTTGAAGTTCAGCTTGCTGTGGTGAAACTTCACGTCGGGCCCGACGAGGTCGGCCATGATGTCGGGCAGCACCGACTCGGAGGCGAAGGCCCAGTACTCGGGGTGGTGATCCACCGGGCTGGTGAGCCGGCGCAGGCGGGGTTCGTCGGCGGTGTGACCCGGCTCCAGGTCGAAGATGCGGTCGGAGCGGGTGAGGGCCCGGCTACGGTCGACCATCTCCTCGGTGGCGGCTCGGAGGCGCGCCAGCCAGTCGTCGTCGACGACCGCCTCGACGAGCAGGTAGCCGTGCTCGAAGTAGAACTCGCGCTGCGCCTGAGTGAGCACCCGGGGCTCGTGGGCGAGGACCTCTTCTGGCAGCATTCGTGCCCCCCTTAAAGCGGTCTTAACGCGAGGCTACCCGGCGTTTCCACCCCCATCACCCAACACTGACGACACCGTCTCACTCCCTCTCAGGGTCCGACCGACAACACAAAGGCACCCCTCGGGAAAGGCAGGACGCCAGCGTGTCGCTCCAAGGAACCCTCGATACCCTCAGCCTCCCCGACCTGTGTGAGCTGCTCTCGGGGACGAGCAAGACCGGCGCACTGCACGTCCGCTCCGAGAGCGGGCAGGGCGTGTTGTGGTTCACCGGTGGGCAGGTGTGCGCCGGCGAGGCCGGCGGTCAGACCGGCCCTCCTCCGCCCGGCGCTGGCGGCGACCTCCTCGACCGTCTCCACGACGTGTGCTTCGAGCTCTTCCGCTACACCGAGGGCTCGTTCGAGTTCGAGGCCGACCGCCGTCCCTCGTGGCCGGCCGAGCGGGGAGTGGACGTCTCCAAGCTGCTGGCCGAGACCGACCGGAGGATGGCCGAGTGGCGCGAGATCATCGCCGTCATCCCCTCGGTCGAAGCCCGGCCCCGTCTCGTCCCCGAGCCGCCGGCGGCGGGCCCCATCACGCTCGACGCCGCCCAGTGGCGCGTCGTCACCGGCATCGACGGCCGGCGACGGGTCAGTGCCCTCATCCGGGTACTCGACGGCGGCGAGTTCACGGTCTGCAAGATCCTGAGCAGCCTGGTGCAGGCCGGTCTGGTGGAGATCGACCCGGCCGACGCCCCGCAGGCGACGGCGGGCGAAACAGCCGGACCGGTAGTCGCCTACACGATGGACGGTGACGCTGAAGGGCGTCCCGCTTCGAAGGCGCAGCGCAACCAGTCCCCGGTTGAGGAGCCGGCAATCGAGGCCGAGCCCTCCGAGCCTTCCGCCGAGGACGACGACCCCCTGGCCGACGGCCTCGACCGCGGCGCCGTCGTCGCGCTGCTCACAAGCGCCCGCACGAAGTAGCCCCTCAGCGAGTGGCGAGGGCCGTGGTCACCGCCGCCCGCATCGCCTCTAGCGGCGCGGGCTGGCCGGTCCACTGCGTGAACGACCGGGCGGCCTGGTGGAGCAGCATCCCCAGGCCGTTGACGGCCGTTGCCCCCTGCGCCCGGGCCGCGGTCAGGAGCGGCGTGTCGGCCGGGTGGTAGACGAGATCGACGACGGTGTGGTCGCCGTGCAACGATCCGGGATCAACCGGGAGCGGGTCGCAGCCCGACATACCCAGCGGGGTGGCGTTGACCACGACGGTGAAGGGCGACGGATCGACCGCGCCGATCGGTAGGGCCCGGCCTCCCGGCGCCAGGGCGGCGGCCGCTTCG
>JAICGL010000216.1 GCA_025923175.1 Acidimicrobiia bacterium | reverse complement strand
GCCAAGGCCGGGCTCAACCGGCGAATCGCAGCGTCGGCCTGGTCGCGACTCGTGCGGCGCACCACCGACAAGGCCGCGGTTTCCCAGGGCTGCGAGGTGGTCCGGGTCGACCCCCGCCACACGTCGCAACGCTGCTCTGTCTGCGGCCACGTCGATCCCGGCAACCGGCCGTCCCAAGCGGTCTTCTACTGCCTGGGCTGTGGCCACGCCGACAACGCCGACGTCAACGCGGCCAAGAACATCCTGGCGGCAGGGCTTGCCGCCACTGCGCGTGGAGGGAGGCCCGAAGTAGGGGCGCCCAACGAAACGCGAACCAACCGGCAGGAGGCAGCATGAGCACGCCTCCCAAAGGAATCTCGGTCCTTCGGGGCCGGGAGGAGGTCAAAGGCGTTTGCGGAGCATGCCGAGGACCCCGCGCGTCACCTTCTTGACCATGGCCTTGCCTTCGCGCGACGTGAGGTAATCGACGACCGGATTCGCGTTGCCGTCGTCGCCGCCGGCCCGGCGACGCCGCTGCGGCGCGGGCTCGGGTGCCGGCGCGTGTTCAGGCGCGGGCGCGGGTGCGGGTTCTGTGGCCTGCGCGATGCGGGCGGCCAACTTCTCCCGAGCGGACTCCCGGTCGATCTCGCTGCCGTACTTGGTCCACAGCGGGTCGGCCTGTCCCGCCGCGGTCACAGCCTCCGGGCCGATGGCTGCCATTAGGGAGCGCGGCGGGGCCATGCGGGTCCACACGACGGGCGTCGGCGCTCCCCGCTCGGAGAGGATCGTGACCATGGCCTCGCCCGTCCCGAGCTGCGTGAGGTCCTCCTCGAGGTCGTAGTCCTTGGTCTTGGGATAGGTCGTGACCGCCGCCTTCAGCGCCTTGGCGTCGCGGGGCGTGAAGGCCCGCAAGGCGTGCTGGATGCGGTTCCCGAGCTGGGCGAGGATCTCGTCGGGGACGTCGTCGGGTAGCTGCGTGATGAAGAAGACGCCCACACCCTTGGACCGGATCAGCCGGACGGTCTGGGCGACCTGGTCGAGGAAGGCCTCGGGGGCGTCGTCGAAGAGCAGGTGCGCCTCGTCGAAGAAGAAGACGAGCTTCGGCTTGTCGAGGTCGCCGACCTCGGGGAGTTCCTCGTAGAGCTCGGCCAGCAGCCACATGAGGAAGGTCGAGAAGAGCTTGGGCTTCTCGGCTACCGCCGGGAGCTCCAGGGCGGAAATGACGCCATGGCCCTCGGGTGTCGTTCGCAACAGATCGGCCACGGCCCACTCGGGCTCGCCGAAGAAGGCCTCTGCCCCCTGGTCGGCAAGTTCACCGACTTTGCGGAGCAGCACGCCGGCGGTGGCTTTCGACAGTCCGCCGATGCCTTCGAGCTCGGCTTTGCCGTCGTCGCTGGTCAGGAACTTGAGGACTTCGACGAGGTCGACGAGATCGAGCAGGGCCAGACCCGCCTGGTCGGCGTATCGGAAGAGCAACGAGAGCGAGGACGACTGGGTCTCGTTGGCGTCGAGGATCTTGGCGAGGAGCTGCGGGCCGAAGGCCGAGACGGTAGCCCGGACAGGCACGCCGGGCCCGAGGCCCCCGAGCGAGAGGAACGAGACCGGGAAGCCCGCCGGCTCCCATTTCAAGCCGAGCTCCTCCGCTCGGGACGTCACCTTCTCGTTCGGCTCCCCGGGCCGGCTCAGCCCGGCCAGGTCGCCCTTCATGTCGGCAGCGAAGACCGGTACGCCCTGGGCCGAGAGCTGTTCGGCCAGCAGCTGCAGCGTCTTCGTCTTCCCGGTGCCGGTGGCCCCGGCGATCAACCCGTGGCGGTTGCACATCGACGTCGGGATCCGGACCACCGCCTCAGGGTCGATCGCGCCCCCGAGCATCCCGCGACCCAGCTCGACGGCCAACCCTTCGCTGGCATACGCCGCCGCAATGCGAGCGCCGAAGTCGTCGCTCACGCTGGCTTACCGGCGGGTGATGTAGGCGTCGCGCAGCACATTGGTCTCCAGTTCCAGCTCGTCGAGGCGATTTTTCACGACGTCACCGAGGCTGATCAGGCCGCAGAGCTTGCCATCCCGCAGCACGGGCAGGTGGCGTTGGCGGCTCCGGGTCATCTTGGTCATGGTGTCCTGGATCATGTCGTCGGAGGCGCAGACCGGCCCGCCCCGAGTCATGCAGTCGGTCACGTGCAGTTCGAGGATTTCGGTTCCCCGGCGCGACAGCGCCCAGACGATGTCGCGTTCGGAGATGATGCCGAGAACCGTCTCGCCGTCCTCGGAGACCACCAGCGCCCCGATCCCGGCCGACGTGAGCCGGTGGATGGCCTGGGCCATGGTGGCACCGGGTGCGATCGTCTCGACAGCCCGACCCTTCGACTGGAGGATGTTCTCGACCTTCATCGGCGGCCTCCTTCGATGTTCCTTCCCGACATCATCAGCCTGGCGGGAGGGGACCACAAGGGTGCCGTCAGAGCCGCTTCAAGGTGCCCCAGAACTCGATGTCGGGCTCGGGGATCTCCTTGTGGAACTGACCCGGCGGGGAGTTATCGATGCCGAGGAACCAGCCCCCGTCCCCTCCGCTGTGGATGTTGAAGACGATCGTGTGGTTGTGAGGCGGCAGGCCGGTGTGGGGCGGATGGTCCGTCCAGTGGGTGATTCCCATGCAGTCGTCGCTGACGCTGTAGTCGCCGGCTTCGACGGACGGGCCGTAGTTGCCGCCGATGCTCTCCTCATGGCGGCCGGAGAACTTCCCCTTGCCGTCGAAGTGCAGCACGCCGACGAAAGCCAGCGGCACACGGCCCAGGAAGCCCTGGCCCTGGAAAGCGAATGAGCCCTTAAGGCTCTCGGTGGTGCACCGCTTCGCCGGTTCGACCTGGTTGGTCTGCGCGACGGCGGCTACCACTCCGATTCCGATGTTGGTGAGGACGGCGAGGCTGATGAACGCAGCTCGGAATCTCTTCATGTCTTCCCCCTTCACCCGCTCCTGTGCGGGTGCAGGGGGCCCAACCTAGGTCAGCGCGCCAGGTCGTGGTACTCCCGGTTGGGGAGCATGCCGGTGGCCATGGCCATCCGGTTGGAGAAGTTGAACGTGGCCGCGACCTCGATCACGTCCCAGAGGTCCTCGTCCGAGAACCCGTGGGCCCGGAGGGCGTCGAGATCCGACTCGGCGCAGTCGACCGGGTTCACCGTGATCTTGACCACGAAGTCGAGCATGGCCCGCTGGCGGGGCGTCAGGTCGGCCCGGCGATAGTCGAGGGTGAGGCGGTCGGCGTCGACCTTGTCGTCGGACAACTGCCGAAGGGTAGCTCCGTGGGCCACCAGGCAGTAGAGGCAGTGGTTCACCTGGGAGACGGTGACCGAGATCATCTCCCGCTCCCGTGCCGACAGGCCGTCGGTGCCCTCCATCACGATCTTGAAGTGGCCGAACCAGGCGCGGAACCGCTCCGGCCGCCAGGCGTAGCTCCGGAAGACATTGGGCACGAAGCCCACGACCTCCGTCGCCTTGGCGAAGAGCTTGCGTTCCGGCTCCTCGAGCTCGTCGTCGGTCGGGACGGGAAACCAGCTGATGCGCTCGTCGGCCATGGGGCGTAACGTACCCGTCCGGCCTCAAGTGGATTCGACGGAGGGAGACGCCATGAACCGTACCGACGTGGAGTTCAACGCCGAAGGGACGACCCTGCGGGGATGGCTGTACCGGCCCGACGGGGACAACGTGGTGCCTGGGGTCGTGATGGCCCACGGTTACTCGGCGGTGAAGGAGATGTACCTCGACGCCTTCGCCGAGGTCTTCGCCCAGGCCGGGCTGGCCGCCCTCGTGTTCGACAACCGGAATTTCGGAGCCAGCGACGGCGAGCCCCGCTACGAGATCGACCCCTGGCAACAGGTCCGGGACTACCGGCACGCCATCACCCACATGCAGACCCTCCCGGGCATCGACCGGGACCGCATCGGCGTCTGGGGTTCGAGCTACAGCGGCGGCCACGTCCTTGTGCTCGGGGCCATCGACAAGCGCATCAAGTGCGTGGTGTCCCAGGTGCCCCTGATCAGCGGCTCTGAGAACGCCCGCCGGCTGATCAGGTCCGACATGTTCCCTGGGCTCCGGGCCGCCCTCGACGCCGACCGCGAGGCCCGCTTCGCCGGCAAGGAACCGGGGATGATCCCGGTCGTCTGCGAGGACCCGATGGGGGTGGCCGTCCTCCCGACGTCCGACTCCTGGCAGTGGTTCACCGAGACCGGCAACACCCGGGCCCCTTCCTGGCACAACGCGACGACACTCCGTTCCGTCGAGATGTTCCTCGAGTACGAACCGGGCGGCTACATCGGCCGGGTGAGCCCGACCCCGCTGCTGATGGTGGTGGCGGCTGGCGACATCCTCACCGTCTCCGACCTGGCCATCGATGCCTACGAGAACGCCCGCGAGCCGAAGAAGCTCGTGATCCTGCCCGGCGGCCACTTCGACGCCTACACCGGGCCCGACTTCGAGACGTCGTCGGGCGCCGCCCGCGACTGGCTGGCGCAGCACCTGCTCGGCTGAGTTCCTTCCGGGCATCCGCCGGGAACGCAACTAGCGTCTCCGGCGGATGCCCGACCTTCTGGCCGCCCGATCCCAGATGGCCTTGTCTCTGGGGTGGCACATCGTCCTGGCGTGCTTCGGGGTCGGCTTTCCCCTGATCGTGCTGCTGGCCGAGTGGCGGTTTCTCCGCACCGGCGATGCGGTGTACTCGGCCCTCGCCCGGGCATGGACCAAAGCGCTCGGCGTCCTCTTCGCCGTCGGAGCCGTGTCGGGCACGATCCTGTCGTTCGAGCTCGGCATCCTCTGGCCCCGGTTCATGGGACGTTTCGGGGAGGTCATCGGCCTTCCCTTCGCCATGGAGGGAATCGCCTTCTTCGTCGAAGCGATCTTCGTCGGGCTCTACCTCTACGGGTGGGACCGTCTCCCGCCCCGGGTCCACCTCCTGACCGGCGTCCCGATCGTGGTGGCCGGGGTCGCGTCGGCATGGTTCGTGGTGACGGCCAACGCCTGGATGAACCAGCCGACCGGGTTCAAACTCGACGCAGCCGGCAAGGTGGTCGATCCCGATCCCTGGGCCGCGATGCTCAACCCCGCCACGCCGGTGCAGACCACGCACATGATTCTCGCCGCCTTCATGGTCGCCGGCTTCGGTGTGGCGGCGGTCTATGCCACCGGGTGGCTCCGGGGACGGCGCGACCGCTACCACCGGCTGGGCTTCGTCGTGCCATTCACGGTGGCGGCAGTGGTGACACCGGTGCAGATCGGCGTCGGCGACTGGGCGGCCCGCTTTCTGGCCGAGCGACAGCCGGTGAAGCTCGCCGCGCTCGAGGGCCTGCACGAGACCGAACGTGGCGCGCCGCTGACCATCGGCGGCATCTACCTCGACGGAAAAGTTCATTACGGGCTGGAGGTGCCGAAGGGCCTGTCACTGCTCGCCCACCACGACCCCAACGCGCTCATCCACGGCCTCGATGAGGTGCCGCCCGACGAGCGGCCGCCGGTGGCCGTGGTCCGGAACGCATTCCAGGTGATGGTCGCGATCGGGTTCGGCCTCCTCGGGCTCGCCGCCTGGTTCGGACTGTCCTGGTGGAGACGGCGGGAGCCGCCGGCGTCGCGGTGGTTCTTCCGGGCAGCGGTCGTGGCGGGCTTTGCTGCGCCGGTGGCGCTCGAGGCGGGCTGGATCGTGACCGAGGTCGGCCGCCAGCCGTGGATCGTGTGGCGGGTCATGCGGGTGTCGGAAGCCGTCACCACTGCGCCCAACATCCGCATCGGCCTGTACCTCCTCTTCGTCGTCTACGCGCTGCTGACATGGGGCACGATCTTCGTGTTGCGGTCGCTCGGGGGCTCGGGGGTGTCCCCCGAAAACACTGCCTCCGCTCCGCAGGAGCTTTCCCAATCGTGACGAGTGCCGAGGCGCTGCTCGCTCTCACATGGGTGGGTGTCACCGCCTACGCCCTCACGGGCGGCGCGGATTTCGGCGCCGGCTTCTGGGACCTCTTCGCCGGGGGGCCGCAGCGGGGATCGGCCCAGCGGAAACTCATCGAGCACGCCATCGGGCCCGTCTGGGAGGCGAACCACGTCTGGCTGATCTTCGTGCTGGTCGTGTTGTGGACGGGCTTCCCGGAGGCGTTCGCCGCCATCGCCTCCAGCCTCTACGTCCCGCTCACGCTGGTGGCGGTGGGGGTCATCCTGCGGGGCGCTGGCTTTGCCTTCCGGAAGGCGGTGACGGGCGTGGCCCTCGAACGGCTCTTCGGTGCCACCTTCGCAGCGTCCTCGGTCATCACGCCGTTCTTCCTCGGAACGGTGGCCGGGGCCGTGGCGTCGGGCCGGGTACCGGCCGGGATCGCCCAGGCCGACCCGTTGCGCAGCTTCATCAATCCCACCTCGGTGCTCGGAGGCGTGCTCGCCGTGGTGGTCTGCGCCTACCTGGCGGCCGTGTACCTGACAGCTGACGCCCGCCGGGCCGGTAACGACGTGCTGGCGGACGCGTTCCGGCGGCGGGCGCTGGCGTCGGGCGTCGTTGCGGGCGGTGTCGTGCTCGGCGGCATCGCCGTCCTCCACGCCGATGCACCGGACCTCTTCGACGGCCTGACCGGTCGGGGCCGGCCGCTGGTGGCGATCTCGGCGGTCGCGGGTCTGGTTTCGCTCGGATGCGTGTGGCGCCGCCGCTTCCTCGGCGCCCGGGTGGCGACGGCAGCGGCTGTGACCGCCGTCCTGTGGGGATGGGCGGCCGGCCAGTATCCGTACCTGCTGGAGGGCGAGGTGACGATCCGCCAGGCGGCCGCCGATCCGGTGGTGCTGCGGGCGGTGCTCCTGTCGCTCATGGTCGGCGCTGTTCTGTTCGTACCTGCCCTCGTGGCTCTTTTCGCCATGGCCCAGCGCGAGGCCACCCCCGACTAGCCGCCCGGAAGAACGGGTATCGACGCGCGATGGCGTTTGCACTTGATCCCAGCCGTCCGATCCCCAAGGCTCTGAAGAAGGCTGC
>JAICGL010000215.1 GCA_025923175.1 Acidimicrobiia bacterium | reverse complement strand
GAGGTCGACCTCGTCTGCCTGTCGGCCACGGTGTCCAACGCCGAGGAGTTCGCCGACTGGATCGAGACCGTGCGGGGCGAGACGCAGGCGATCATCGAGGAACGCCGCCCCGTGCGGCTCCGACACCTGTACCTGGTCGGCGATCGGGAGGCGGAGGAGGTCCACCTCCTTCCGACGTTCATCGAGGCGGAAGGGGCGGCCCGGGGGACGGGGGGTGTCCCCCCGACAACGGCGGCGGGAGCCGCCACAGACAGCTTGATGGAGTTGCGGCCCAATCCCGAGGCGTCCCGGCTCGACTCCCGGTCGAGCCGGCGGGGTGGGCCGGCGGCGCGGGGGCGGCCCCGGGGCCGGCTCTACACGCCCCGGCGCATCGAGACCGTCGCGCGGCTCGACGACGAAGGGATGCTGCCGGCCATCTACTTCATCTTCAGCCGCGCCGGCTGCGACCAGGCCGTGGACGCCTGCCTGGCCGCCGGGATGCGGCTCACCGACCCGGAGGAACGGGGCCAGATCCGCGAGATCGCCGAGCGCCGGCTCGAGACGCTGTCCGACGGCGATCTCGAGCTGCTGGGCTACGGCAGCTGGATGGCCGGCCTCGAGGCGGGCTTCGCCGCCCACCACGCCGGGATGGTGCCGCCCATGAAAGAGGCCGTGGAGGAGGCGTTCGCCGGCGGGCTGGTGAAGGTGGTCTTCGCCACCGAGACCTTGTCACTCGGGATCAACATGCCGGCGCGCAGCGTCGTCATCGAGAAGCTGTCGAAGTTCACCGGGGAGCGCCACGAATTCCTCACGCCGGGGGAGTACACGCAGCTCACGGGCCGGGCCGGGCGGCGGGGGATCGACGACCTCGGTTACGCCGCCGTGCTGTGGAACCCCTACGTGCCGTTCGATCAGGTCGCCTCGCTGGCCTCGACCCGGTCGTACGCCCTCCGGTCGTCGTTCCGTCCGACGTACAACATGGCCGCCAACCTGGTGCGGCGTTACTCACCCGAGGTAGCCCACCACCTGCTCAACCTGTCGTTCGCCCAGTACGGCGCCGACAAGGAGATCGTCCGCCTCGAGCGGCACCTCGAACGCAGCCAGGAGCTGCTGGCCAGTCACCGCCAGGCGGCCTCCTGCGAACGGGGCGACGTGGAGGAGTACCGGGCACTGCTGCGCAACCGGGCGGAGCGCCGCCAGGCGGCCCGGAGCGGCGGTGGCGCAGCGGCGGGGTTCGATGCGTTGAAGCCCGGCGACGTCATCGCCCGCCGGGGCGGCAAGGCCGTCGTGCTGCAGCGCACCCGGGGCCGCGGGGACGAGACCAAGCTGCTCGTGCTCACCGCCGACCGGGGCGTCGTGCGCCTCGGCCCGACCGATTTCGCCGGCCCGGTGCGAGCCATCGCCGCCATCGAGTTGCCCCGGCCCTTCGCTCCCCGCAGCCCTTCCTTCCGGCGGGCGGTGGCGGAGGCGCTGAAGGGGGTGCGGGTACGGCCAGAAGACGGCGGCGGCAACGGTCGGGGCCGATCGCACGACGGCGGAGGAGGAGCAGACCCAGCGCGCGGCCATCCCGTCGCCGGCTGCCCGGACCTCGGCACCCATCTGCGCTATGCCGAGCGGGCCGAGCGCCTCGCCCGCGACGTCGACCGGCTCGAGCGGCGCATCCGGGGACGCACCGAGAGCCTGGCCCGCCAGTTCGACCGCGTGCTGCGGGTGCTCGACGCGTGGGGCTACGTCGAAGCCTGGCAGTTGACCGAACAGGGCGAGATGCTGACCCGGCTCTACAGCGAGACCGATCTCCTGCTGGCGGAGTCGCTCCAGGAGGGTCTCCTCGACGGGCTCGACACACCGTCGATGGCCGCCGTCTGCTCGGTGTTTTCCTACGAGACGCGCGGCCCCGACCAGGGCGGAGCGCAGCGGGTTCGCTTCCCGAACCGCACGGTGCGGGACCGGGTCATGGAGATAGAACGGATCTCCCGGGATCTCAACGTCGTCGAGGACGAAGCGGGTCTGCCCGAGACCCGCCCGCCCGACGCGGGGTTCGCCGCCGTGGCCCACGCCTGGGCGGCGGGGAAAGACCTCGAGGCCGTGCTCTTCGACGAGGAGCTCACGGGTGGCGACTTCGTCCGGAACGTGAAGCAGTTGATCGACCTGCTCCGCCAGGTCGGCGACGTGGCGCCCCGGCCGGAAACGGCATCCACCGCCCGCTCGGCCGCCGACGCTCTCTTTCGCGGGGTCGTCGCCGCCTCCAGCACCGTCGGCTCCGGCTCCGGAACCGTCCCGGCCCGGTGAGCACGCTCCGTCCCGGCCAATCCTGGGGAACGGAGGCATCCGGCCCGCCCGACCTCGAAGTGAGCGGCAGCGATCGGGTGCTTGCCGAGGTGCTCGGCCGCGGGGTGGCCGACCCGCTGGTGCGCTTCTCCGCCGCTCCCGATTCCGATCTGGCCCGTGCCCTCGGTCTCGTCGCCGGCGCGGCCTCGACCGGCCTGGCGCTCCCACTCGACGTCCTTGCGATTCGAACGGGCGACTCACCGGCGGAGACGGTCGGGGTCAACAACGTGGTCGTCGGCGTGCCCCCCGACCGGCTCAAGGCCTGGCACCGTCCGGCGGGTCTGTCCGTCGAGATCGACGGCGTCGTCCTCGACGCGGCCAAAGCCACATCGCTCGTGGTGATGAACGGCCAGTACCTGCGTGGTCTGGATCTCAGCCCCCGAGGCCACCCCGGCGACGGTGTCGCCGAAGCGCAGCTCTACGCGCTGCCACCCGGCGCACGCCGAGCGATGCGCTCCCGCCTGACCACCGGCGCCCACCTGCCGCATCCGGCCATCAGTACCCGCCGCGCCCGTCGCGTCGTTGTGCGAGCGTCTCGCCCCGTTGCTCTCGAAGTCGACGGCAACGCCGCCGGTCAGATCACCGCCCTCGAGATCGCCCTTCGGCCTGCCGCTTACCGCCTGCTCGTCTGAGGCTGCTCGACGGACGCAAGGCGGTCAGATACGTTGCGGGCCGGCGGCAGCTGACCAGACCCGCGACGACCTGCCTCCCAACGTCGCACTGGTCGAACTCGGGCAACGTAGCCTCGAAGGTCCTTACCGACCGGAAGACTCTCTGGCAGGTCTCCCATTCCGGGTTTGGTACAGCTGCCGCCCGAACTCTTTCCGGGGCGCCAGACTGCTAGGGCTCGTTCAGGAAGTCGTTGATACGGGCGGCGATCCGGGCGGGGTGGGTCAGGATGAAGAGGTGGCCGCCCGGGACGACTTCGAGGCGGGCGTCGGGGATCCGGTTGGCCAGGACTCGGCCGTTGGCCACCGGGATGATGGGGTCGGACTCGCCGGTCAGCACCAGGGTGCGTTGGCGCAACCGGTGCAGCCACAGGACGCTGGCGAAGCGGCGCAGGGCGAGCATCTGCCAGACATAGCCGCGGCCCGATGGGGCGCGGGTGAACCGGACGCGGCGCTGGTGGGCCATCATCTCGGGGTTGCCCACCACGTCGGGGCCGTAGAGCGTCGGCGCCACGCGGTCGAGGTAGGTGGGGGACCAGTAGCGCAACGGGGTGGCGAGGATGGCGAGCACCCGCGGGTCGCCGGGGATGGGCAGCCCGCCGGCCATCGTGGCGCACAGCACGAGGCGGCGGACCCGGTCGCCGCCGTGCCGGGCCAATTCCTGCGCCAGAGCCCCGCCCCACGAGACTCCCAGCACGTCGACGGTCGGGACGTCGAAGTGGTCCAGCACCTTCAGCATCAGCCGGGCGACCCCGCCGATCGTCGGGGGGAAGAGAGGGACCGACGACTCCCCGACGCCCGGGGCGTCGAAGGCGATCGTCGGGCGGCCGAGCGGGTTCCGGAACGGTGTCCACATCTCGATCGGTGCGCCGATCCCGTTGCACAGCAACAGCGGCGGCCGGGTTGCGGCCGAGGAGAAGCCCATCCCGGGCCGGAGCGAGACGCGCAATTGCACGCCGTCCACCGTGAGCATCTCGATGCGGTCGTCGCGGGCGGCTGCCGCCGCAGTTTCCGCCGCTGCGTCCGCGGGGGGTGTCGTCGAGGCGGGAGTCAACTGGCGGCGTACCGTCCGGGGGCAGGGTCGAGCACCGGGTGGGTGCGGTCGCCGAGCGTCTTGGGCGCACGGCGGGTCTCGCCGTCGCGGGTGTGGAGCCACTCCGACCACTCGGTCCACCACGTGCCGGCGATCTTCTCCGATGCGGCGAAGAACGCCGTGCTGTCGGGCCCGGGATCGTCGGCCGCTCGGTAACTGGCCTTCTTGTTGCCGGGCGGGTTCACGATGGCCTGGATGTGCCCGCTCGACGACAGCACGAAACGAGTGCTGCCGCCCAGGATGTTGTTGGTGCGGTAGCAGGCCTCCCAGGGCGTGATGTGGTCGGTGAGGGCGGCCACGAGGTACGACTCCTGTTCCACTTTGCTGAGGTCGATCGGTGTGCCGAGCACCGTCAGCTTCCCGGGCTCCGGCAACGGGTTCTCGAGGAAGACGTTGGCCAGATCGGCGTGGAAGCCGGCGGTCATGTTGGGCATGTCGGCGTTCCATGCCAGCACGTCGAACGCCGGCGGGTCCTGGCCGAGCAGGTAGTTGCTGACGAAGTAGTTCCAGACCAGGTCGTTGGGCCGCATCCAGGCGAACATCCGGGTCAGCTGGCGGCCCTCGAGGACCCCCTTCCGCTTGGAGCCCTGCACGGCCATCGCCGCCGACCATTCGGACAGGAACAGCGACGCCATCGTCTCGGCGGCGGTGTCGAGGACGGTGACGAAAAACGTCAGCGCCCGGATCCGCCGCTCGCCGGTGGCGGCGAGGTGGCCGGCCAGCGCTGCGGCGGTGACGCCACCGGCACACACGCCGACGACATGGGCGTCGGGGCTCCCGGCGATGAGGGCGGCGGTCGTGATCGCCTCGAGGGAGGCGGCCACGTAGGTGTCGAGGTTCCAGTCGCGGTGCTCGGGCGTGGGGTTGCGCCAGCTGATGGTGAACACCTGGTGGCCCTGGTTCACGAGGAACTCCACCAGGCTGCGGCCGGGGGCGAGATCGAGGATGTAGTGACGGCTGATCTCGGGCGGGACGAACACGATCGGCACCGAGCCGACCGTCGGGGTGGCCGGCTGATACTGGATCAGCTCCATGACCTCCGTCCGCAGCACCACCGCTCCGGGCGACGTGCCGATGGTCTCGCCGAGGCGGAACGGGCGGGAGTCGACGGTCCGGGGCATGGCTCCGTTGCTCAGCACGTCACCGGCGAAGGCCTTGGCGCCCTTGGCCAGGCTCGCCCCCTTCGTCGTGACGGCGGTGCGCAGCGCGACGGGGTTGCCCAGCAGGTTGTTGGTGGGCGCAAGCGCGTCGATGACCTGGGCAACGATGAACCGGGCCCGCTCCTCGCTTTTGGGGTCCAGCCCCAGGCGCCCGACCGTGTCGTCGGCCACCGCGTTGGCGCCGAGGTAGCCCTGGAGGAGCCGCCGGTAGACAGGGTGCTCGGACCAGGCGGGGTCGGAGAAACGACGGTCGCCCGGCTGTGGCTGCCACTTGGGCACCCCGGCGCCGGCGGAGACCAGCTCGCCGGCCAGGCGCAGGCCGGCCCCGGCCAGTTGGATCGGGTGACGGGCGCCGGCGGCGGCCAGCCGGGCGGCAGCGGCCACCTGCGGGCGGCCGAGCGGCACAAGGGGCACCGCCCCGGTGAGCGTCGGCTTGGACTCTTCGGCTGGCGCGGCAGGGCCTGGCGTTGTGCTCATTGACTGACTCTGACAGCTGATCATGTGATTTCAAAGGTGGGTGTGCATCAGTTTTGACGCCGCGCTTTGTACGGAGCCCCAAAAACAGTGGAGTTCTGACCTGCGGGAACTCGCTGCGCCGGCGACTCGTCCAACGCACATTGGACATGCCGCTCAGACACGGAGGCCTGCAATGTTGCGTGCCCGTCCCGCCTTGACCGTAGCCGCTGTGGCGGCCGTTGCCGTCCTTCTCCTCGCCGGGTGCGGGCGGGAAGGGCGGAGCGCCGCCGGCGCCGCGCCGGCGGCGGGGATTTCGACCGACAACGGGCCGCCGTCGATTGCCGCCCGGGGGATCGGGCTGGTGAAGGGGACGCCCGACACGCTGCGGGTCGTGCTCGGGGTCGAGACCCGGTCGGCCAGCGCCAAGGATGCGCTGGCGGCCAACAACGAGAAGGCCAACGCCCTCGTCGACACGCTGAAGGGCAAGGGCGTCGAGGTTAAGGACATCCAGACCTCGCAGCTGTCGATCCATCCGACCTATGACGACAAGGGGCAACGCATCACCGGGTATCAGGTGAACAACACGGTGACCGCCACCCTGCACGACATCGCCGGCGCCGGAGCGCTCATCGACGCTGCCGCCGGCGCGGTGGGAGACGCCGTGCGCGTGCAGTCGATCGGGTTCTCCATCGACGACGACAGCGCCCTGAAGGCCGAGGCGCGGACCCAGGCCGTCCACCTGGCCCAGCTCCAGGCCGAGCAGATGGCCAAGGCGGCCGGGGTGAAGCTCGGGGCCATCCGCCTCATCAGCGAGGTCCCGGCCAGCGGGCCGATGCCGTACTACGAGCGGCTCGCCGGGGCCCCTGCAGGCGATGCCGCCAAGAGCGCGCCGATCCTCCCCGGGACCCAGGAGCTGAGCGTCACCGTCGACGTCGTCTGGGATATTTCGCAGTAGTACCTGGCGCCTCCGTCACCGCGACAAAAAACATCGACCCGTAAGCATGGGTTGGCGGTTACGATCCGCCAGCCCATGCTTTACGCCACCGAAACCTTCACCCCCGACGAGGTCGAGATCCTCGAGCGGCACTTCACCAATCTCGACCGGCCCGTCTTCGCCCTCGTCAACCTGCCGGAGGTGGTGAAGGGGGCGCTCTTCGCCCGCTACTCGCGGACCCACAAGAGCCTCCGCCGGCTGTTCCTCGACGAGTTCGCCGACGAGGTCGACGCCGCCTCCGACGGGCCCGACGAGACCACCGTCGGCCTCGGCCGGGCGGAGCAGCT
>JAICGL010000214.1 GCA_025923175.1 Acidimicrobiia bacterium | reverse complement strand
GGAACGAGTCGACCGTGATCGGCGGGACCGTGTTGCCGAGGTGTGAGACCGGAGTGGTCGGGTCGACGGCCGAACGGGCGACGTCGAGGGCGAAGGGCCGGTTCAGCTGGTACTCCTCCTCGACCAGCACCTCGTTGTCGGGAAAGGCGAAGGTGCTACCGGGTGCCCCCTCGCCCAGTTCGACGGTGAAGGCCAGCGTCCCGATGTCGGCGTGGGCCCAGCTCATCGTCTCGCCGTTGGTGGGATAGAGGTCGGCCGACAGCATCGGCTTGAACCCGGGAATGGCGGGGTTGACCGGCGTCCCGGCGAGGGCTGTGTAGATCGGCTGGTCGGCCGTTGGCGTCTGCTCCTGCCACCCGATCGGGTACAGGAGCTTCTTCCCGAAGGAGTGGTAGTTGACGATGAAGCGGAACCGCAGCCGGGTGCCGAGATCCACCAGGGCCTTGGTCTCCGGCTCCGAGGCCGCCGCCGGGCCCCGGTAGGTCAGGTCGGCCGGAACGTGCGACGACCCCATCGGGGCGAAGGCCCAGTGGTCGGGAAGGTTGCGGTTGATGTCGACGCCGTCCTGCACTCCGACCGTCCCGTCATGGTCGTTGTCGGCGACGTTCTTGCGCCACAGCCGGCGGCTCGGCTCGAAGGAGAGCTCGTAGCCGTCCGGGTTGGCCACCGGGAGGAACCAGAGTTCGGTGGTGTCGAGCAGCTTGGTGGTGTCGGGATCGACGCCGTAGCCGCCGAGGAGGGAAAGCATGAGCCGGCGGGGCACCTCGCCGCTGATCCATTCCCGGGCGTGCTGCAGCCCGATGTAGAGCACCGCCGGACGGGTCCCGTCGGGCACTCCCGGCGCGCCGGCGGTCAGCCGGGCGGCAACGATCTCCCGCCCCTGGACCGAGTGGCCGATGACCTGGGTCTGCATGAGGTTGGGATGGATGGCGGCCAGCGCATCCATTTCGGCCCGAAGCCCTTCGGGGCCGTCCCAGCGCTTCCAGACCCTGTAGCCCGATCCAGCGGCCTGGGCCCGGGCGAGGTCGGCCACCGACCGGCCCTCCCCATCGCGCCACCGGGTGGGACGGAAACCGGCGGCCTTCAGCCGGGCCAGTTCCCCCGGGCCGAGGACGACCTCGGTGGTGCCGTCAGGCCGGGAGGCGGCGACGTCGAAACCGTCCCGTTCCAGACGGTCGACGGCGGCGGGTGAGGCCGTGATCCGATACAGATCCAGCGCCGGGCCCGCCGACCCGCCGTCGCCGGCCGCCCGGCCGGTGGGTACCGCCAGGCCCGCCCCGGCGGCGAGCGCCAGCACAGCCGCACCCCACCGGATCGAACGTCGCATCATTCCAGGTTGTCACCCACCGAGTACTTCGGCCAAGCGGGTCAGGCCCTCGACGAGCTCGTCGTCACCCAGGGCATACGACAGGCGGGCGTACCCGGGCGCCCCGAACGCCTCTCCGGGAACGATCGCCACGGCCGCCTCCTCCAGCAGCACCTCGGCCAGCTCGAGCGTCGTCTCGGGCCGCTTCCCCTTGATCTCCCGGCCGAGGATCCCTTCAAAGGACGGGAAGGCGTAGAAGGCGCCCTCCGGCTCGAGCGACGACACCCCGGGGATGGCCGACAGCAGCTCGTGCATCTTCCGCCGCCGGGCGTCGAAGGCGTCCCGCATGGTGGTCGTGAAGTCGAGGCTCCCGGTGATCGCGGCCAATGCCGCCGCCTGCGACACGTTGGAGACGTTGGAGGTGGTGTGCGACTGGAGGTTCGTGGCGGCCGCCGCCACGTCGGGCGGGGCGATCATCCAGCCGACGCGCCATCCCGTCATGGCGTACGCCTTGGAGACGGCGTTGATCACCACGCAGCGGTCAGCGAGCTCGGGCACGACGACCGGCATCGATGGGGCCTCGCGGCCGCCGTAGACGAAGTGCTCGTACATCTCGTCGGTGACGACCCAGAGCCCCCGCTCGACGGCGAAGCGTCCGATGGCCTCCACCTCGTCACGGCTGTAGATGGCGCCAGTGGGGTTCGAGGGGGAGACGAACAGGATCGCCTTGGTGCGTTCCGTCAGCGACTCTTCCAGCTGCTCCAGGGTCACCCGGAACCCGCCGTCCACGGTGGTGAGGATCGGCACCGGCACCGCACCGGCCAGGGCGATCGCCTCCGGGAACGTCACCCAGTAGGGGGCCGGCACGATCACCTCGTCGCCCGGGTCGAGCAGGGTCAGGAAGGCATTGGCAATCGCCTGCTTGCCACCGTTCGTGATCAGCACCTGGGCCGGGCTGACCTCCAGGCCGGAGTCGCGGGCCGTCTTGGCGGCCACCGCCTCCCGGAGGGGCTGAAGGCCACTGACCGCGGTGTAGTGGTGCGACGCCGGCTGGGCTGCCGCCTCCACCGCCGCCGCCACGATGTAGTCGGGCGTGGCGAAGTCCGGTTCGCCGGCGCCGTAGCTCACGACCTTGACCCCCGAGGCACGCAGCGCCCTGGCTTTGGCGTCGATGGCCAGCGTGGCCGACGGAGCGATGGCCGCCACAAGCGTCGAAATTCTGGTCTCGGTCGTCTGCGACACTGGTGTCCCTTCCCGTTGCGCTGTGTGGCCGGATTCGCAATCCGGACCGGTCCCGTCGAATAGTGGCACTGATGAGCGAGAGCGATCCCCAGATTACGATCCCCCCCGACCGCCTCCCGGCTGACGGCCGATTTGGCTCTGGCCCGTCCAAGGTCCGGACGGAAGCGCTGGCCGCCCTGGCCGCCACCGGCACGTCGTACATGGGTACCAGCCACCGCCGGCCCACCGTACGGTCCGTGGTGGGCCGGATCAGGGCCGGCCTGGCGTCGCTGTACTCCCTCCCGGAAGGGTATGAGGTCGTCCTCGGCAACGGCGGAACGACCGTGTTCTGGGACGCCGCCGCCTTCGGTCTAATCGAGCGGCGCAGCCAGCACCTGTCCTTCGGCGAGTTCTCGGCCAAGTTCGCCGCCGCGGTGGCCGGCGCGCCGCATCTCGAACCGCCCGACATCATCGAGTCGGAGCCCGGCACGGCCCCGGAGGCCAAGGGCCATCCCGATTTCGACGTCTACGCCCTGACCCACAACGAGACGTCGACGGGCGTGACCGCTCCTGTCCTGCGGCCGGCCGACGCCGATCCCAACGCCCTGGTGCTGGTCGACGCGACGTCTGCCGCCGGCGGCGTCCGGGTCGATCCAGCCGAGTTCGACTGTTACTACTTCGCGCCCCAGAAGTGCTTCGCCTCCGACGGCGGTCTCTGGCTGGCGCTGTGCTCGCCGGCCGCCATCGACCGGATCCACCGCCTGGCCACCGCCGGCCGATGGTCACCCCCGTCGATCAGCCTTCCGACGGCCGTCGACAACTCCCGGTCCGACCAGACGTACAACACCCCCGCCCTGGCCACGCTGTTCCTGCTGGCCGACCAGATCGACTGGATCAACAGCCGGGGAGGTCTGGAGTGGGCTGCGGGGCGCTGCGACGCCTCTTCGGCGATCCTCTACCGGTGGGCCGACGAGCACTCGCTGGCCGCGCCGTTCGTCACCGAAGCCCGCCTGCGCAGCACGGTCACGGCCACGATCGACTTCGACCCGGCCGTCGACGCCAACCAGGTGGCGCGGATCCTGCGCCAGAACGGCATCGTCGACACCGAGTCGTACCGCAAGCTCGGCCGCAACCAGCTTCGAGTCGCATGCTTTCCAGCGATCGATCCCGACGACGTCGACCAGCTCACCCGGGCGATCGACTACGTGATCGACGCTCTCATCCCGTAGAACCGGCAAGGGCCCACTACCGGCCGGTACTAGGCCCTCGGAAGACGGTGTTCGGCGTTGGTTTCAATGTCGGAAATCCGTCGCTTCGCCGACAACTCAAGAACTTAGGTTCCCGCGCTGTGGACGTGCCCGAGGCCAGGGAGTTGCGGTGAGCCCGAGCCGCCGTATCTTCCTGCGGGCCGGCGCCGTGGTCACAGGAGCCCTCGCCGCCGGCCCGCTCCGGGCACTCGAAGCCTTGGCCGAGACCGCCGAGCCCATCGAAGCGCTTGCCGCCGGAAACGCCGGGTACGGGCCGCTCAAATGGGCGGGCCGCGATCTCGAGCTCCCTGACGGCTTCTGGTACGTCCGCTTCGGCGCCGCCGGCGACAAGATGTCGAACGGGAAGCCGACGCCCACCTTCCACGACGGTATGGCTGCCTTCCCCGGCCCGGGCGGCACGATCCGCCTGGTCCGCAACCACGAGGTCGACGGGCAGAAGGGCGCCTTCGCCAACAACCCGTACGACCGCGTCGCCGGCGGTGGCACGACCAACCTCGTCTTCGACCCCAAAGCGGCCCGGTTGGTGGCCAGCTACCCGTCACTGGCCGGCACCGTCCGCAACTGCGCCGGCGGCGTCACTCCTTGGGGATCGTGGATCACCTGCGAGGAGACGACTGTCGGCCTCGACCACGGCTATCGCATGCCCCACGGCTACTGCTTCGAAGTGCCGGCTGGGGCAACCGGGCCGGTCAAGGCCTTGCCCCTCAAGGCCATGGGGCGGTTCATCCACGAAGCGGTGTGTGTCGATCCGGGTTCCGGCATCGTCTACGAGACCGAGGACCGGGCTGCGGCCGGCTTCTACCGGTTCCTCCCCAAGACGAAGCAGGTTCTGGCCGCCGGTGGGGTGCTGCAGATGCTGGCCATCAAGGGGTGGTGGAAGGCCGACCTGCGCCGTTCCCAGCACCCCGGGGCGTGGCTACCCGCCTCGTGGGTCGACATCCCCGATCCCGACCATCGCAACGCAGGCCACAACCCGTCAGAGGTCTACGAGCAGGGGCTATGGCGCGGCGGGGCCACCTTCGGCCGGCTCGAAGGCTGCTTCTGGCACAACAACGGCCCCTGGAGCGGCGCCTGGATCGTCTGCACCGACGGCGGTGACGCCGGCCTCGGACAGGTCTGGTGGTACGACCCGGTCAACACCCGGATCAAGCTCGTCTACGAGTCGCGCTCGGCGGTGGCGCTGCGCCACCCCGACAACGTGACCGTCTCGCCCCGGGGAGCGGTGCTGCTCTGCGAGGACGGCGAGGGAAGCCGGGACCGGCTCAAGGCCCTGTCCCACGGCACCCTGTTCGACTTCGCCCGCAACCGGGGCTCGAACGGCGAGTTCGCCGGGGCCACCTGGAGCCCCGACGGGAAATGGTTGTTCGTCAACATCCAGCGGCCGGCAGCGACCTACGCCATCACCGGCCCCTGGGGCCGAGGCCCCCTTTAACCCACTGGCTCTTCTTCGTCAGGCGTGCAGACAGCGTCCGGTCGAGCTGCTCCAATCGCTTCACGGTCTGGCGCAGCGGCATCAACATCAGGCCGACCAGGCGGGGTTCGGGCTCTCCCTCGGGCTCAGGCTGAGGTGCGGAGACCTGCGCCGCCTCGCGAGGAGTCGGGGCCGATTGCGGCCGGGGGGCGGGCGCCGCCGCCGGGCGCTTGGTCGGCGTGGCCTCCACCCTGGGCGGTGCGGCCGGCGACTTCTTCTGGGCCGGCGCGGCCGGGCGAGTGGCGGCCTTCGCCGGCTTGGCCGTCGACGCGGCTTTGGCCGGCCCGGTCTTGGCCGGCGTTGCCTTCGGGGGAGCCGCCTTGCCCTTGCGGGCGCTCGTGGCCCCCGGTGCCTTGGGATCGGTACCGAGCTTGGCCGCGAACGCGTCGAGGTCCGGCTTGTCCTGCTCCTTCAGCGGGTGGTGGCCGGGCTCGTTCGCGGGCGGGACCGGGCCTGTCTCACCGCGGGACTTTGGCTTCGGTTGACCTTGCAGACCGGTTTCGATGTGATCGGGATCGAGGTCGGTCTTGGCGCTGCGGGCGAGCTCGGGTTGTTGAGGTCGTGACATAACTTCGCGCTACCCGCTTCGGGCTGGGTATATGCGAGCTGTGACCGAACCATGGCCGGAGAACAACCGTGCCCGCCTCGACGCCGTGTTCCAGAGCGATGCCTATGTCAACGAGGTGGGCGCCAAGCTCGTCGAGTGGGACGGTGGCCGAGCCGTCTTCCGCTTGGCCCCGGAACCCCGGCACCTGAACTTCGTCGGCAGCATTCATGGCGGAGCGCTGTTCTCCCTGGCCGATGCCGCCCTCGGCGTCGCATCGAATTCGTGGGGAAGGCTCTGCGTCGCCCTCACCATCGAGACCCAGTTCCTCTCGGCCCCCATCGACGAGGTCCTCGTCGCCTCCGCCGTCGAGCGGTCCCGCACCCGCCGGACGGCCGCCTACGCAATCGACGTGACGTCGGAGGCCGATGGCGCCCTCCGTGCAACCTTCCAAGCGATGACGTTCCGCACCGGACGCTGGCACTTCGGCGAGGACGCCTGGCCCGAGGAGTGGCGGGCGACCCACTGACCTCAGCGGCCGCTGAACGTCGGCTTCCGCTTCTCCTGGAAGGCGGTCATCCCCTCGCCGTAGTCCCTGGTACGGGAGGCCGCACCCTGGGCGGTCGCCTCGGCGGCCAGGACCTCCTCGAGTGAGACACCGCCGGCAGCGACCTGACGCACGATGTTCTTGGAGAGCATGAAGGCTGCTGTCGGTCCGGAGGCGATCTTGCCCGCCAGCGCCCGGGCCTCGGCGAGCAACTCCTCGTCAGGGTGGACGGCGTTGGCGATACCCCACTCAACGGCCTCTGCGCCGGACAGGAACCGGCCGGTGTAGACGAGCTCGAGCGTGCGAGCCGACCCGATCCGCGAACAAAGGTGGTAGTGGGCACCCGAGTCGAGGACGGCGCCGATGGCGGCGAACGGGCTGCCGATCTTGGCCCCCTCGCCAACCACGAGCAGGTCGCAGGCGAGGGCCAGGCCGAGCCCGACACCCAGCGCCGCGCCCTGCACGGCCGCAATGGTGGGGCACTGCAGGCTGGCGAGGCGGGAGAACATCGGGTTGAGCCCCTCGAGGATGGCTTTCCCGTCCTCGCTCAGGGGTTCGGCGTCGCTCAGATCCCGTCCGGCACAGAAGCCCTTCCCCTCGCCCCGCACGAGCAGCGCACGGGG
>JAICGL010000213.1 GCA_025923175.1 Acidimicrobiia bacterium | reverse complement strand
GGTGGCGGGCAACGGCCTGCTCCACCTCGATGGTCGAGATGTTCTCGCCGCCCGAGATGATGATGTCCTTCTTGCGGTCGCGCAGTTCGATGGCCCCGTCGGGATGCATCACGGCGATGTCCCCGGAGTGGAACCAGCCGCCGCGGAAGGCCTCCTCGGTGGCGTCGGGCTGGTCGTAGTAGCCCTTCATCACGTTGTTGCCCCGCATCGCCACCTCGCCGAGGGTGGCGCCGTCGCGGGGGACATCGGTCATGTCGTCGTTGATGACCCGGACGGGATCGGCGATGGCGTAGGCCTGGCCCTGGCGGGAGAGGAGCCGGGCCCGTTCGTCGGCCGGGAGGTCCTCCCAGCCGTCCTGCCAGTCGCAGACGGTGTGAGGGCCGTAAGTCTCGGTCAGGCCGTAGACGTGGACCGTCCGGAAGTTGAGCTCGCCGAGCTGGCCGAGCAGCGTGGGCGAAGGGGGCGCACCTGCCACGGTGATCGTGATCGGTCGCTCGAGCCGGTGGGCGGCGGGATCGTTGACGACGCCGATGTGCACGGTCGGCGCGCCGTTGAAGTGGGTGACGCCCTCCGTTTCGAGCAGCTGCCAGATGCGGGCCGGGTCCACCTTGCGGAGGCAGACGTGGCGGCCGGCGACGGCGGTGACGGCCCAGGTGAAGCACCAGCCGTTGCAGTGGAACATCGGGAGCGTCCAGAGGTACACGGTTTCGAACGTCATCGACGTCGTGATGACCTCCCCGAGGGCGTTGAGGTAGGTGCCCCGGTGGGTGTACATCACGCCCTTCGGGCGGCCCGTCGTCCCCGACGTGTAGTTGATCGAGATCGTGGCCTCTTCGTCGTCGAGCCACGCTTCGGGGAGCGGGTCTTCAGCCGGGCGGGGCCCGGCGGCCTCGAGCTGGTCCTCGTAGGGATCGCCGGGCGCTCCGGTGTCGTCGATGCGGATCACCGTGACCGCGCTCAGGTCCAGCGGTTCGATCACCGGCTGCAACTCGGCGTCGACATAGAGGAAGCGGGCGCCGGAGTGCTCGAGGATGTAGCCGACCTCTTCCGAGTTGAGCCGGGTGTTGATGGCCACGAGCACCCCACCGGCGGCCGGGACGCCGTAGTGGGCTTCCAGCATCGCCGGGGTGTTGGGTGACAGGAAGGCGACGCGGTCGCCGTGCTCGAGCCCGGCGGCCTTCAGGGCACGGACGAGCCGGTCTACCCGGTCTTCGAACTGGCGATACGTGTAGCGGCGCTCACCGTGTGCCACCGCCGTCCGGTCGGGGAACACCGACGCGCTCCGGCGCAGGAAGCTGATCGGGCTGAGTTCCGTGCGGTACGCCCGGGGGTTCGGGGGTGTCCCCCGTTTCGTCTTCATGTTTTGGCGATGCTACCGGCCGTATCGCGCCGGCCACGATCGTCACCTCGCGGTCGGCGAGAGCCCGTGCCCGGTCGAGCTCGTGGGAGACGAGGACCACGGTGCGCCCCTCCCGGGCGCTGCTCTTCAGCAGGTCGTCGAGCAGGTCGCGGCCGGTGGCGTCGAGTCCGGCGTGGGGTTCGTCGAGCAGGAGGAGCCGGGGACGGCGGGCCAGCGCCACCGCCAGGCCCGTCCGGCGCTGCTGGCCGGCCGAGAGGCGTCCGAAGGCCACGCCGGCCAGGCGGCCGAGGCCCAGCTGCTCGAGGACGGCGTCGGCGTCGGACACCCGGCCGCCGCCGGCCCGGACCCAGAAGCGCACGTTCTCCCGGACCGTAAGGTCGTCGTAGGCGCCGGGGGCGTGGCCGACGAGGGCCAACTCGGTGCGGACGGTGTGCCGGTCGGCGGCAAGGTCGTGGCCCAAGACGATGGCCGTGCCGGACGCCAGGGGGAGGAGCCCGGCCAGGAGTCGGAGCAGCGTCGTCTTTCCCGCGCCGTTGGGCCCGGCGAGGAGCACCACCTCCCCCTCGGCGACGTCGAAATCGACGCCGGCCAGGGCCGGATACCGGCCGAGAAGGCAGACGGCGGACCGCAGGTGGACGGCGGGTGGGCTCAGATTGTCCTCATATGCGTTGGGCTCGGGGGCTCGGGGGGTGCCCCCCGAAAGGAAACTCCCGGTGCGTGCACCCAAGTGTACGGAGCGAGGCCCATATCCTTGGGGTGGTGGACCGCCTCCGATCCGTGCTCAGCGGCCTCGGTGCCATCCTCACCGGCGCCGGCGTGCTCATCCTGCTCTTCGTCGGCTACCAGCTGTGGGGCACCGGCCTCTACACGTCACGTCAACAGGGCCAGCTCGAGACGAAGTTCAAGGCGCAGCTGCAGGCCGACGACCCGACGACCTCGACGACGGTCAACCCGGCGAATCTTCCTCCGGCTCCGCCGACGGGCGAGTTCGTGGCCCATCTCAAAGTTCCCAAGATCGGCCTCGACCAGTACGTCGTGCAGGGGGTCGGCCTCGGGGACCTCCGGAAGGGGCCGGGCCACTATCCCGAGACCCCGCTCCCCGGCGAGCAGGGCAACGCCGCCATCGCCGGCCACCGGACCACGTACGGGGCGCCGTTCAACCGCCTGGGTGAACTCGTCGATGGCGACGAGTTGCAGGTCACGACGCTGAAGGGGAACTTCACCTACAGGGTCGCCCGGGTCCACGTCGTGACGCCGAGCCAGGTGGAGGTGCTCAACGCGACGCCGACACCCACGTTGACCCTGACGACGTGCCACCCGAAGTACTCGGCCAAGGAACGCCTGATCGTGGTGGCGCACCTGGCGCCGGGGCAGACGGCCACGGCGTCGACACCGCCGCCCCCCGCCGAGCCTGGCGCGAAGAAGCCGCTGCCGGGTGATGCCCTCGCCGACGCCGGCCTGGCCAGTGACCGTTCCAAGGTCACGACAACGCTCTGGGGACTGCTGACCGCGGCCATCGGCATCGGTTGGTGGGTCGCGATCCGTCGCCGGCGCGACTGGCTCGCCTACGTGGGCGGCGTCATGCCGTTCCTCATCGCACTGTTCTTCTTCTACGCCCACCTCGAGTTGCTGCTGCCCGCCAACTTCTAGCCAGCCAACCGAGGGTCAGAACGACGAGGCGAAGGTGGCCAGGGTGCGGTACTGGCGTTTGGAACAGTCGGCTTCGAGCAGGTGCGACTGTGACGACCCGTAGGGCTTCCCCGGCGCGTAGCGCAGCGGCGGGAAGATATTGGAGGCGAACTCCTGGCCCGATTGCAGGGTGCGGATGAGCGCAGCCCGGCCAAGATCGGGACCGACGGCCTTGAGGAACTGGTGGAGGGTCTTCTCCATCCCCCACACCGCCAGCCCGAGATCGTCGGGTTCCTCGCCCTTGTTGTGCTTCCGGTACGTGGGCTTGTAGTCGGCGTCGAACCGGTCGATGACGTCGACCTGGGGGAACGGCGAGAGGAACCGGGCACCGGCGATCGATGGGCAGCCGAACTCGGCGACCAGGTTGAGGCCGTTCGACATGCCGGGGCCCGTCCACAAGGGCGCGTAGGCCTGGCTCTGGGCGGCGTGGGCCAGGTTCAGGAACGTGACCGGGGCGACGAACACCAGCACCGCCTCGGCGCCGGCGGTGCGCAGGTTGTTGACCTCGGCGAGCACCTCCGACTGCGACGCCTGCTTGCTGATCCGGTCGGCTCGCACCACCGTGAGCCCGGCGCCCTTGGCCCCGGCCACGAGGCTGTTGAAGGTGTCGTCGTAGTTCGGCGTATTGATGACGACCACGCCGACCCTCGTCTTCCCTTCCTTCTTCACCATCTGGGCGACCATCGGCGCCTGCTGGGGGAAGCTCTGCGACAGGCCGAAGTAGGTCTTCAGCCCGGTCACGGCGCTCTCACTGCCGCCCATGGCGAAGTAGGGCACGCCGACCTGGCTGGCGTAGCGAGCGCAGGAGATGATCTGGTCGGTGCCGATGCCGACGAGCATGAAGGCGTGCTCCTGCTCCACCATCTCCCGGCAGACCGCCACGGCGCGGGACGGGTTGAACTGGTCGTCGCGGAACACGACCCGCACGTTGCGACCGAAGATCCCACCCCGCTCGGCCAGGAACCTGAAGTAGAGGTCCTTGGCCTTGTCGACGCTGTCCTGGGGGACGGGCGCCGCCCCGGTGATGGGGGCGTGCATGCCGATCACGATCTCTTTGTCGGTGACGCCCTCCCGGTCGCGCGGATCGGCCGACTGGCCGGCGGCCGGAGTGGGCTGCGCGGCGGCGGCCCGCTCCGCACGAGCGGCCGGGCCCGACGTAGAGGTGGTGGGGTGGGCAGCGGCGCCCCCTGTCGCTGACGGCTGCGCCGGCCCGGTTGCCGCCGTCCCGCTGCCGCTTCGTGAGGCGCCTGCGGCGGACCCGGTTCGGGGCAGCGTTGTCGCCGATGCCGCGGTGTCCGACGGCACCGCGCTGTCGGCCGGCAGGTCCTGATCGCCCGCACCGACCGTGGTGACGGTGGCCGCGGGCGCGCCGCTGTCCGGGCCGACGGCCTGTTCGGGATCGCCCACCCCGGCCTTCTGGCCGCAGGCGGCCGTGACGAGCAGGACCGTCAGCGCCGCGAGGGCGCGGCGTCGCCCGGGGGCGCGGGGGTGTCCCCCGGAACGGCTACCGGTCATTCGACAGCGCGAAGGCTTGGACGACGGGTCGGTCATGGTCGTAGGACAACAGTTTCACCGCCTGCGGGATCGGTAGCCAACGGATCTCATCAATCTCTGCGTTTGGCGTGAACTCACCGTCGCCGGCGACGGGCTCCATGGCCCAGTACCGCACGGTTTTCGGGCGGCCCTTGTTGTCGTGGTAGCGGGTCGAGGGCAGCTCGGGGCCGAGCCGGCAGGCGAGGCCGGTCTCCTCCCTGGTCTCCCGGAGCGCGCAGGAGGCGTCGCTCTCGCCCTCGTCGCACTTCCCTTTGGGGAGGGACCAGTCGTCGTAGCGGGGGCGGTGCACCAGCAGGATGAGGACAGGACCCCCGTCCGGGCGGCGCCATACCACCCCGCCGGCCGCCCGAACATGAGTGGCGGCCGCAGGGCCTTCCTCCCGGGTCATGCCTGCAGGCTATGCGAGGCTTGGGTGGTGCCCGGACAACGTCCCGCCCGCCGCGCCGCCGCGGGGATCGCGCTGGTCGCCGTCGCGCTGGCTGCTCTCCCGGCCGGGATTGCCGGCGCTGCGGCCCCGGGGGTTGCGGGGGTGTCCCCCGAAGTGGAGCGCCCGGAGGTGAGGCGGGTGCTGGTGTTGTCGCTCCCTGGCACGACCTGGGCCGCCCTCTCCCGGGGTGTGACCCCCAACCTCGACGCTCTGCTGGTCCGGGCGGCAGTGGGCAGCACCTCGGTGCGGGGCATCGAGCGCGAGACACGGCCGGGTGACGGGTACGTCACGATCGGGGCGGGTACTGCTGCGGCCGGTGTCCGCCGGGTGGAAGGGGTAGCCGACACCATCGAGGGCCGCATCGTCTCGCGGGCCCGACCCGAGCTGGCCGAGGACGCCGAGCGCCGTCACCGGGGGGCCGAGATCGGCGCGCTCGGAGAGGCCCTGTCCAAGGCCGGCGTCGCCCGGGGGGTGATCGGCAACGCCGACACCTCGCGGAACGCCGATGACCGCTCCATGTACCACCGGGAAGCCGCCCTGGCGCTCATCGACGAGGACGGCGTCGTCCCGTCAGGACTGGTCGACCGGAGCCTCCTGCGGGAGGACTCGGCTCCCTTCGGGCTCAGCATCGAGCCCCGGTCGGCGCTGGAGGCCTTCCGGAAGACCTGGAACGTTCCCGGCCGAGCGGTGGTCCTCTTCGAGGCCTCCGACCTGGCCCGGCTGCACGCAGCGGCCGCCCAGGATGGCGGGGTTGTCGACCCTGCGCTCCTCGACCGCACCCTCCGGGCGACCGACGAGCTGATCGGCCGCCTCTTGGGCGAGGTCGATTTCGACCGGGACGCCGTGCTCCTCACCGCACCGTCGGATCCGGGTGACGGCATCCACCTGACGGTGGCGGCCATGCGGGCGCCGGGCGGGCGGCCAGGCCTGCTCGACTCGGCCACCACCCGGCGGACCGGTTACGTGACCCTGCCGGACCTCGGCCCCACCGTCCTCGACCTGCTCGGGGTGGACCGGCCCGACTCCATGGAGGGGCGACCGTACGAGGTCCATCCCCGGTCGTGGGCCCGTCCGCCGGTCGGCCGGTTCGTGGAGGCCGATCGCGAGGCGCGCTTTCGCGACCGGATGCTCGGGCCCGTGGCCGGCACCTACGTCGTCATCGAGATCCTCCTGTCGCTCCTGGTGACCTACGTGCTCGTCCGGCATTCCGGACGGACGGGTCTGCGGCGGGCGTTCGACTTCGCGGGCCTGTGGCTGCTGGCGGTGGTGCCGCTGACATTCCTCGGGCCGCTGCTCGATCTCGACTCCGTCGGACCCTATCTGGCGCTGGTCGTCGGGGGCGGCGCAGCTCTGGCCGTGGCGGCGGGAGCCTTGCGCGGGCCGGTGCGGCCCCTGGCCGTGCTGCTGGCCCTGCTGCTCGCCCTGCACGTCGGCGACGTCGTGACCGGCGGCCACCTTCAGCTCAGCACCGTCTTCGGCTACTCCCCCACCGTCGGCGGACGCTTCGCCGGGTTCGGCAACCTGACCTTCGGGCAGGTGGCCGCGGGCGCGGTCCTCCTCGCCGGCATCGCCGCCTACATGGTTCCCGGGCGGCGTGGTGTCCACACGGCCATTGCTGTCCTTGTGATCGTCCTGCTGGCCGACGGGATGCCGTTCTGGGGTGCAGACGTCGGCGGCGTCCTCGCCGCGGTCCCGGCGTTCGCCCTGGTGGCCCTGGGGCTGAGCGGCCGGCAGGTTTCCCGGCGCCGGCTGGTGGCGCTGGCCGCCGTTGGCGTGGCCGTGGTGTGCGCCCTGGGATTCCTCGACCTCTTGCGGCCGGCCGAGAGCCGCACCCACCTCGGCCGCCTGTTCGAGCAGATCGGCAACGACGGCATCAGGCCGTTCACCGACGCTGTCCAGCGCAAGATCGCCACGAACCTGTCGACGATCCCGACCTCGATCTGGATCCCGC
>JAICGL010000212.1 GCA_025923175.1 Acidimicrobiia bacterium | reverse complement strand
AGCGACGGGATCTTCGGCCAGCCCTTCACGGCGAAGGCACTGGCTGAGGTGGCGGCCAGATACCAGTACAGGTAGGCCGAGATGCTGGCGATCCCTCCGTGGACGAAGGCCACCGACCGGCTCATCCGGTAGGTGAGCACCAAGGCGATGGCCAGCAGCGCGTAGAGCGACGACTGGGCAACCCCGTTCACGAGCGCCCCACCGAGGATGTTTGGATGGAATTCGAGCGCGACAACCATCAGGTCTTCTCCGTCATCTCAGCCGCCCTCCCCCTGGGCCAAATCTGTTATCGGGGTGCTAGTGCCGCGGGCTGCCCCGCGGCACGAGCACCTCGTCCTTATTTCTCGTCGTCGCAGATGTACGACTTCCGGGGCTCAGGAATGAAGACCTTGTAGCTCCCGGTGTCCGAGCTGTTGTACTGCATCATGTATTCGCAGCGCATCGTGTCGTGGTTTCCTGGCGCCCACAGGACGGACTGGCCCATGCCGGGCCCGAAGTCCCACTTTCGGCTCTCCAGGGTCTTGATGATCGAGTCCCGGGTCAGGTTCGGCCCGTTGGCTTTCATGGCGTCGGCCGCGATCTTGACGCCGATGTAGCCCTCCTGGGTCTGGTGGTGGTGGAGCTTCTTCATCTGCGGGGCGTACTTGTCCATGATCGCCTGGTACTCGTCGCCTGAACCCCACAGCTTGTAGCTGGTGATGGAGTACATGCCCTTCTTCGGCCAGTCGCCGACCAGCCGGCCGATCTGCTCGCCGATGAGGTGGTTCCCGCTGATGCCCAGGGTCGGCCAGTAGCCCTGGTTGGTGGAGTCGACGATGAACTTGATCATGGGAGGCGGCCAGGACATGTGGATGATGTGGTCGGGGTTGGCGGCCCGCATCGAGAACACGTTGGAGCTCTCGTCCGGCGAGTCGATCTCCTGGGGGATCTCCCGCACCGTCTTGATGCCGGCCTTGTCGATGACGTCGTGCACCGACTTCTTGGCCAGCTGCTGCTCCGGGGTGTTCAGGTAGAGGATCCCGATCGACTTCGGCTTGAGGATGTCCCGCACCCAGCCGGCGGTGGCCCGGGCTTCGGTCACCGTCGAGAGGTGGACCGGGAACATCCACGGGTCCTTCCACTCGCTGGTGTAGAAGCCCCAGCTGCCGATCCACGGGATCTTGTCCCGGGCCAGGTCGCCGTGGACCTCGCCGGTCCCCCACGTCACCGAGGTGATGAACGAGAAGATCTTGGCCTCGTCGATCAGCTTGCGGTAACAGGCCCGGAACCGGGTGACGTCCCCGGAGTCGTCGCAGTCGGAGATGACGAACTTCCGGCCGTGGACGCCGCCGGCGTCGTTGACCGCCCGCATGGTGGCGAACACCGCGGTGGTCACCGGCTGGGAGATCAGGTTCCCGAGCGGCGTGTTGTTCCCGGAGATGGAGCCGAAGCGGATGGAGTCGCCGGTGACGCCGACGTCGGTGGCGCCGCCGTTGTTGCCGCCGGCGGGAGCGGAGCCTCCACCGATCGGAGTGCCGGCCGCGGCCTTCGCGGCGGGCTTGTTGCCGCCCGCTGCAGCAGTGCCGCCCGCGGCATTCGGGGAAGCGCCTGCGGCCGCCGAACCGCCCCCGGCCGTACCGCCCGCGGCCTTGGTGCCGCCCGAGGAAGTCGCGCCCGCACTGCCGGCCGTCCCGCCGCCAGCGGCGGTCGGGCTCCCCGGCGTGGAGGAGGCGTCTACGCCCGCCGCGGCAGCGGCGGGGTCAGTCGAAGCCGCGACGTCACCGGTGGCGGCGTCGCCGGCCAGCGCATTGGCGGCGGAATCGGTGGATACGGTTCCGACGGCGAGATCATGCGGCTGGCTTCCGCCGCAGGCCGCCGCCACGAGAGCCAGGGAGGCGAAGCCGGCGAGCAAGGCCAACTTCTTGGTTGATAGGTCTCCGTTCCGTGGAAGGAGTCTGCGCATTCGTTCCCCCTTGGAGCTACGACAAGGTCCGGCGAGTTGTGCGATCGTCGAGGGCCGCGCCTGCTCCGCGCCCATGGGGAAGTCGAGCACAGAGCGGGTCGGGAGATTAAGGACACCAGGGGCCAACCTTGGCCCTTCCGGGCAATTCGGGCACACTGGGTGGCGACAACAGCACGCCGCGAGGGGGAGGACCGCCGGTGCTGGGCACCTCGCGTGATCGCTCCGACATCCGGGACAGCCGGGTCGCCGCCGAGCGGTTCGTCTCGTGCATCCGCCTGACGATCGTCGCTTCGATGGCGATCATCGTGGCCGCCAGCGGTGAAGACCTCGTTGCCTACCCTGAGATCGCCTGGCCGGTACTGGGCGCCGCCGTGGCCTATGCCCTGCTCGCGTTCTTCAAGACCACGAAGGACGCTCGCGAGGGTGTGACCAACCTTTGGACGGCGTGGATCCTCTCCGCCGTCTCCGGCGCCTTCGTGGTGGCCGTGGCCGCCGTGACCGGAGGCGCCCGCAGTGCGATCACGCCGGTGGCCATGACCGTCGTCATCTCGACCGCCATCCGGTTCAACCTGGCCAGTTCGCTGGCCGTGGCCGCCTGCATGGCCGCCGGCCTGTCGGCCGAGATCCTGTGGGTGCCCGAGCCGGTCATCCCCTGGGCCGAACGGATTCGGGCTGCGGCCTGGTGGTCGTGGCTGATGATCGCCGTGGCCCTGCTGGTCGGAGTGCTCTCGCAGGCGGCCGACCTGGCCCGCCGGGCCCGAGCCCGGGCCGAGGCCGAGGCCGCCGCCGAGCACAGCCGCCTCGAGCGGGAGCATGACCTCCGCCTCCAGGTCGAGGCGATCGACGAGGCCCGCCGCGACTTCCTCGCCGCCCTGGCCCACGACTTCCGCACCCCGGTGGCGTCCATCGAGGCGCTGTCGACGGCGCTGGCCCGTCGGGCAGGCGACCTTGGGCCCGAGGAACGGGCCGAGGTGGCCCAGTTGATCGAGGGCCATGCCCGCCACCTGGGGGCCATGGTGTCGGAGGTCCGGGAGCTGGCCGTGAGCGAGTCGCTGGCCGCGGATCGGCGGGTCGACCTGTCCGACGTCTACCTGCCCGACCTCGTGCGGGCGTCGGCGGCCGCTGCCGGCCTACCCCCCGACCGACTCGTCACCGACATCGACCCCAGCGTGGCCCTGCTGCGGACAGACGGTGAGAAGACGCTTCGGATTCTGGCCAACCTGCTGCAGAACGCCGCCAAGCACTCGCCCGCCGACGAACCCGTCGAGGTCCACGTCGGCCGGTCCAACGGGCTCGTCGAACTCGCCGTGCTCGACCGTGGACCCGGCATTCCTCCGGAGATCGCCTCGCAGGCCTTCGAGAAGGCGGTCGGTTTCGGTCCGCACCGGTCGTCGGGGCTCGGGATGTGGATCGTCGCCCAGTTCGTCGAGTCGCTGCAGGGCTCGGTGTGGGTCGAACCCCGTCCCGGCGGCGGCATGGCCGTCCGGGCCCGATTCCCACTCGGCGTCGCCCTCTCCCTCCCTGCCAAGCACCCCACCGTCTAGCTCGAACCAGGCGGTGACCTTGGCCAGCGCGATGTCCACGAGCCGCAGCGCGTCGTCCAGCTCGGGAATATCGGCCAGTCGATGGCACGCCAGCGCCAGAAGGTCGGCGGTATCGAGCTCGGGCTCGAGCGTTCGTCCGTCCGGGGTGTGCCAGGTGGCGAAGAGCTTGTTCATCGCCACAGCATGCGTCCATTTCGGTTACCTTTGCAAGGGGTAAATCGAGTTATGAACCTTACGCTTACACTCGCCCCTTACACTTACGCTCCGGACGGAGGCACTCTCCCTCCGGCGGCGAAGTAATAACTCCTCATGGGCCCCCGCACCGACCATCTCCGGCACCAGGCGCTGTGCGTGACCGACGACGAGGCCGCCGTCGGCGCCGCCGTGGCCCGCTTCCTCGACGATCGGGCCCTGGTCGACGCGCTGCTCGGGCCGGGCTCGGAAGCGACGATCGACGTCGTCCCGCTGCCCGCCGAACTGGGCGGGCGACTCGTGCCCGGCACGACCTCGATCAGCTTCGCCGTCGACGACCTCGAGGCCCGTATCACCGCCTGCCGGACCGCAGGCCTCGACGTGAGCGTAGGGATCGGCCCCGGCGATCTGCCCTACGCCCTAGTGACAATTGCCGGCCTGGAGTTCGAACTCGTCGCCTGGACCTAGGGCCCCCGTCCACAGGTCGACCCAATTCAGCTGAATCCCCAACCCGTCCCCTAACGGCACTTCCGAGCCGCCGGCGCGGATCGGCGTTCCTTTGCGGCGGACGGCTGGAGCGGAGGAACCCCGGTAGTGGAAGCGTCCCACCATGGGGTGCGACCGGTCGCGCTCGGCGAACAAAGTCGGCCGTGAATACCCCTTCCACTGCAACCGGTCGCGCACCATGGTGGCGATCGGCCCGTTGTCTGAGCGCCACCCGTGGCGCTTGAGGCCCCATAGGGGCCCGTGGCGCAACCGGTGGCACTCAGGGCCTCAAGGAAACAGCACTGGAATGCCGGATCGTGCGCTGCCTGACTCGCTCGCTGACGGGGGTGGCCGCCGGGGGGCGGCCATCGGCAGGCGCGGGCCGCTTGTGCTGTCGACCAGAACGCGTCGGTCTCGTACCGGCGCCGCTGACCCTGTTCGTAGCTCTGCCGACCTGAGCGGACCATGAGGAAGGTGTTGCCGCCGGGCAGGTGACCCGTAAGGATGTGCCGACAGTTGTGTCATCCCACTCCGGGCTGGGGTCGGGCAACGGCGTCTGAAGAGCGCGACGGCCGGCTGCAGGTTCTGGACGTGACTGAAGGGGTGGAACATGGCTGGCACCGGTCGGAAGGGCAGACTCGGCGCGATCGTCGTCGGAGTCGTGTTGGGGCTCGCTGGACTGGTTCCCCAGGCCGCGCAGGCCGAGACCCGCTCCGAGTGCGGAGATCGTCGGGCGTCCTGCGGGACGTGCTACTCCGAGTCTCGGCCGTGCTCCGACTGTTACTACGAGCAAAGGCCCTGCCAGCGCGAACGGCGGTGCTCGGACTGCTACCAGGACGCGCCCTGCCGGGACGCCCGCCAACCGTCATGCCCCGACTGCTACGAGGACCGCGCTGAACGGCCGTGCCGTGACTGCTACTACGACGACACCGAGCCCTGCGACGACTGCTCCAAGGACGACGACGACCGCCGCGACGACCGAAAGACAGGCGACGACGGCCGCAAGGGCTCTGACGAAGAGAAGAAGAGCGACGACTACGACGACGCCAAGCGCTCCGACGAGAAGAAGAAGGGCGACGACGACGGCAAGGACTCGGACAAGGATCGGTCCCGCCTGCGCAAGCTGCTACCCGGCGGCCAGGACCGGTAGCCCGGCCGAGCAGCTCGTGCCGTGATCTAGGGCGTCTCGGAGCGGATCAGTTCCCGGAGGGTCGAGGCGTTGCGGTAGCCGACGGCCCGGGCGATCTGGGTCATGTTCAGGTTGGTTGTGCGGCGGAGATGGACCGCCTGCTCGACCCGGATCCGCTGCACGATGGCGTGCGGCGTCGTCCGCGCCCGCTCCCGGGCGCGGCGCTCGAGCGTCTTCCGGGTGGTGCCGAGGTCGGCGACGGCGTCGGAGATCTTGATCGGCTCGGACAAGTGGGCCCGGACCCAGCTCTCGAAATCGGTGAGCAGCGGGTCGACCGCGCCCAGGTAGGACTGGGCCAGGTCGAGGGTGGAAGAGGGCCGCTCGTCGATGAGCATGTAGCTCGCCACCATGGCGGCCAGCTCCCGGCTCAACCCGCTCACCAGCGAGAGCGCGAGATCGATGTGGGCGAACCCGGCACCGGCGGTGATGACCGCACCGCTGCGGACGACCATCCTCGACATGTCGAGCCCGACACGCGGATACCGGCGCTTGAACGTCCCGCTGAGGAACCAGCTCGTCGTGGCCAGGTGGCCGTCGAGAAGGCCGGCCTGAGCCAGCACAAAGGTGCCGCTGCAGGCGGCAGCCACAACCGGAGGGAGAGAGGTCTCCCGCAACACGTCGACGAGCCGGTGGATGTCCTCCCGATCCAGGGCGTTCTCCAGCGCGTCGGGGCTTGCGCCGGCACCGAGGCTGGGCACGACCAAGACGTCGAGGTCCGCGCAGCCCTCCCGATCGAGCCGGCGGGTCACGTCGGCGCTCAAGCCGTTGCGGGTGACCACCGTGTCGGAGAGGCCGCCGATCTCCACTTCGATGCTGGGGATCTCCGCGTTGAGGGATCGGCGCATCCCTTCGGCCGTCTGCAGCACGTCGAGCAGCGTCGTCAGGCCCGAGGTGAAGCAGCCGTTGACCGGAGCGATCGCCACCCGCATGTCGTAAACGATACCGAACTGGTCCGAAATGGCGCGCATTCTGTCCACATCCGTGCCGATTCGGGGGTAAATGCCTGGGAGACTGGACTCCTATGGCTCCGACCGGCGGGGCCAATGAGGAGAATCCACATGTTGCGCAAGGCCGTTGTGTTCACAGCCAGCCTTGCCCTCGGCCTCGCGGGTGTCGGCATTGCCGGCACACCGTCGGGAGCTGAAGGGGCAGGGTCTCAATGCACTTTCCAACACGTGCCTGACTTGGAGCCCGGTCTCTCCTACAAGCCAAGTTCCGGCAAGTTCATCGATCCCGGCGGCGGCACCATCAGCTGCAAGGGTGCCGTGAACGGGTCCGGTTCCTACACCGACAGCGGCACCGTCTCCGGCACCTGCCAGGGCGGCGGCACCGCCGTTGGAGACCCCACGTTCACCATCAACGGGGAAACCTTCACCGACCGCATCAGGATCAAGTTCGGCGAGCCGTCCACCAAGGGCGGGATCGTCCACGCCAAGTTCGAGGGTGCCAGGACCAAGGGCACCATCGAGCTGACCCCGACCAAGGGCGACTGCGTCATCAACCCCGTCACCCAGGTCAAGGGTGTCGGAGAGTTCACCCTGAAGTAGCACCCTCAGCTCTGATCCCGGGGGCACGCCAGCAGCCGGCTTGCTCCCGGGGTCGGAGTTTTTTCAGTATCGGTAGTGGTCT
>JAICGL010000211.1 GCA_025923175.1 Acidimicrobiia bacterium | reverse complement strand
GGTCTTTCACCAAGGCGAGGTACCGGCTGCGGGGGACGGCCGACCTCGGGGCGGGCGGTGTGGCGGCCGCCGGCTTCGCCAACGCCCCCGACCTGCCGGCCCGGCTGCGGGACGCCGGCGTCGACCCCGATCGGGTCGCCGAGCTACTGGCCGGGCGGGCCGCGGAGGGCTTTCACTTCCGGATCGTCGTCGAACTTCCGGGCCGGGAGAAGGAGACGTTCGAGGTCCGTCCCGGGGCGGCGGCGATGATCGATCTCTCGTCCGAGACGAGCGATCGGACTCGGCCCGTCCTCCTGGCGGTGGCCGTGCTGAGCGGCCTGATCGTGCTGCTCCGGCTCCGCCGGCGAAGTTCACAAACCTGACCCGGGGCGGCCAGGGGCTCTCCCCCGAGTCGACATCCCTGCGCTACCCTCGGAGGCGCGGAAGCCCTGCGAGACGGGCCCGTGACGACTTCTCGAGGGGAGCCGCCCTTGCGCCGGTCGGAGGCGCTACTCGAAGCATTGCGGATGGTGGCTCCGGGCACCCCGCTCCGTGACGGAATCGATCGGATCCTGCAGGCCAACAAGGGCGCGCTGATCGTCGTCGGCGACGGCCCCGAGGTGCTTTCCGTCTGCTCCGGCGGCTTCCTCCTCGATGCCGAGTTCACGCCCCAGCGGCTGTCCGAGCTGGCCAAGATGGACGGCGCTTTGATCCTGGCCGCGGACGTCGCCCGGGTGGCCCGGGGCAACGTGCACCTGGTGCCCGACCCCAACATCCCCACGGCGGAGACGGGGACGCGGCACCGCACCGCCGAGCGGGTTGCCCGCCAGATCGACGTGCCGGTCATCTCGGTGTCGGAGGCGATGTCGGTCGTCACCATCTACCGCGACGACCAGAAGTACACGCTCGAGCCCATCCCCCGGGTGCTGGCCAAGGCCAACCAGGCGCTGCAGACGCTGGAGCGCTACAAGGACCGCCTGGACGCCGTCTCCGGCTCGCTGTCGGCCCTCGAGGTGGAAGACCTCGTGACCGTGCGCGACGCCGTCACCGTCCTCCAGCGGGCGGAGATGGTGCGCAGGATCTCGGACGAGATCGAGGAGTACATCATCGAGCTGGGTTCCGAAGGCCGCCTGGTGCTGCTGCAACTGGAGGAGCTCATGGGCGGCGTGGAGGACGACCGCCGCCTCGTGGCCAAGGACTACTTCGTCGCCTCCGTCGACTGGGAGCTCGAAGAGGTCATGAAGCGCCTCGCCCAGCTGACCACCGACGAGTTGCTCGACCTCAAGGAGGTCGCGGCGGTGTTGCACCTGCCCCAGGGGACGGGCCTCGACTGGTCACTGCAGCCCCATGGCTACCGGCTGCTCCACAAGATCCCGCGGCTGCCCGAGATCGTGGCCGACCGGGTCGTCGCCCGCTTCCACAACCTGCAGAAGATCATGCGGGCCTCGATGAAGGACCTCGACGACGTCGAAGGTGTCGGCGAGACCCGCGCCCGGGCCATCAAGGAAGGTCTCTCCCGCCTCGCCGAGACCTCGATCCTCGACCGTTACGTATAGTCCCCCCGCATGGGATACGTCCTCGAAGAAGGGCCGCAGAAGGCCACGGTTGACCACATCACCCTCGACGTCGAGGGCATGCCCGTCCCCGCCTATCACGCCCGGCCGGACGGTGAGGCGCTCGGCGGTGTCGTGCTCGTGGCCGACGTCCACGGGCTGCGGCCGCTCATGGAGGACATCGCCCGGCGGCTGGCGACGCACGGCCTCGCCGTCTGCGCCCCCGAGACGTTCGCCCGGCTGTTCCCCGCCGGCGGCTCCTTGAGCTCCGAGGAGCGGATGGCGCGGGCGGGCGAGCTCCACGACGACGTCGTCATGGAGGACCTGGCCGAGGCGGCCGACCACCTCGCCGCCGCCGACCACGTCGGCACGGTCTCGGTGATGGGGTTCTGCCTGGGTGGCTCCTACGCCCTCAAGGCGGCCGCATCAGGGCGCTTCGAGCGGGCGGTGGCCTTCTACGGCCTGGTCCGCACGCTGCCGGCCTGGACCGGCGGCGGCCAGCGTGACGCCCTCGACGTGGCGGCGGGAGCCTGCCCCACGCTGGCGATCTTCGGGGAGGTCGACCCCTACACCCCGGTGTCCGACATCGACGCCCTTCGCCAGGCCTGGGCCGGAAAGACCGACCACAAGGTGGTCGTCTACCCGGGTGCCGACCACGCCTTCGCCCATGACCCGGACCGGCCCGAGCACCGTCCCGACGACGCCGCCGACGCCTGGCACCGGACCCTTGCCTTCCTGCTCGATTAGCGGTGCTTTGTCGGAAATTTGACAGGCGTGACCCCGCCTACGTTGGGTATAACTGGTGTCACCCTTCGTGTTTTCTCCCGCAATGCAAGCCGGGAATGTCGGGATTGTCCACGTATTTAAACGGGTGCTCAGTCAAGTTGTTCGGGTGCGGTTCCTGCCGTACCCTTGATGGAGACCCAGATTGGGCCACCTGGGAGAGTGCCAATGCTGTTTGACGTCGGCGACAAGGTTGTTTATCCGCACCATGGCGCCGCCATCGTGGAGCGTCGCGAAAAGCGAGAAGTCTTCGGAGAGACACGGGATTACCTCGTGCTCAAGCTGGCATACGGCGACCTCACTCTCATGGTCCCGGCCGACAATGTCGAAGAAGTCGGGCTTCGCGAAGTCATCAACGACGAAGAGGTCGAAGAGGTGTTCGCGGTTCTTCGCAAGAAGGAAGCGCGTATGCCGACCAACTGGTCTCGGCGGTTCAAGAACCATGTGGAGAAGCTGAAGAGCGGCGATATCTATCAGGTCGCCGAGGTGGTTCGGAACCTGTCGATCCGCGACAAGGACAAGGGTCTGTCGGCCGGCGAGAAGCGCATGCTGACCAAGGCCCGTCAGATCCTCGTATCGGAGCTGACCTTCGCCATCGGTGTCACCGAAGAAGAGGCCGAGGCCAAGCTCGACGAGGCGCTGGTCGGCAAGTAGCCAGTAATCCGCCGGGCTAACGAGCCGTGCTTCGGTAGCCTGATTCGGATGCTCGTTTACGACACGCTCTCCGCCGACAAGGTCGAACTCGTTCCCCGGGAGCCGGGGAAGATCGCGCTCTATATCTGCGGGCCGACCGTCTATGACGTGCCCCACGTCGGGCACGCCCGCAGCACGCTCTCATTCGACGCCATCCGGCGGTCGCTCGAATGGCGCGGCTTCGACGTCTTCCACGTGAGCAACGTCACCGACGTCGACGACAAGATCATCAACAAGGCCCGGGCCGAGGGCAGCACCGAAACCGAGGTCGCGCAGCGGTACGAGGCCATCCACTGGGAGCAACTCGACCGGCTGGGGATCAAGCGGCCGCACGAGGTGCCGCACGCCACGCAGTACATCCCGCAGATGCTCGACCTGGTCGCCAAGCTGGTCTCAACCGGACGGGCCTACGACAACGAGTGCGGGGTGTACTTCTCCGTCGAGAGCTTCCCCGACTACGGGCACCTCTCCCACCGCCGCCTCGACGACCTGCTCGAGTCGGCCGGCGCCCGGGTCGAGGTCGACGAGCGCAAGCGCTCCCCGGTCGACTTCGCCCTGTGGAAGGCGGCCAAGCCCGGCGAGCCCTCGTGGGAATCGGCCTGGGGCCCGGGCCGGCCCGGTTGGCACATCGAGTGCTCGGCCATGTCGGTCGGCCTGCTGGGCGAAGGCTTCGACATCCACGGCGGCGGCGTGGACCTGGTGTTCCCGCACCACGAGAACGAACGGGCCCAGTCGGAAGGCGCCGGCCAGCGCTTCGCCCGCTACTGGTTGCACAACGCCATGGTCAACGTCGGCGGCGAGAAGATGGCCCGCTCGCTCGGCAACTTCACCACGCTCCAGGAAGCCGTCGACGCCCACGGCCCCCGGCCGTTGCGACTGCTGGTGCTCGGGACCCACTACCGCTCCAACATGGAAGTGGGCCCCGAGAACGTCGCCGTCTCGGCCCGGTCGCTGGCGACGCTGGATGCGCTGGCCCGTCGCGCCCGCACAGCCGGCGTGGAGCGCCTGCACCTCGCCCCCGCCGATCTCGACGCCGAGACCCTGGCCGCGTTCAACGCGGCGCTGGACGACGACTTCAACACCCCCGCCGCCTTGGCCGCCATCTACGAGGCCGTCCGGAAGGCCAACCTGGCCATCGACGCCGGCGGCGGAACCGAAGCCGGCCGCCTTGTCTCAACGGTGCACGCCCTGGCCGGCGCTCTGGGCTTGGAGTTGGACGACGGCTCGACCGCCGGCGAGGGTGACGACGAGATCAACTCGCAGGTCGAAGCCCGCAACGCTGCCCGGAAGGCGAAGGACTTCGCCGAAGCCGACCGCATCCGCGCCGACCTCGCCGCCCGCGGCATCACGCTGGAGGACACCGCCACCGGCACGACCTGGCACCGAGGGTGAGCCCGAAGCGAGAGCAACCCGGCAAACGGGGCGGGACGCCTCGCGGCGCGGCGCCTGACCGCAAGGGAGCGATCGGCAAGCGAGGGGCGGCGGGCAGGGGTGGGTCCGCCGATCCCTCTTCAGGACGGCGTGGTGGCACGGGAAGAGCCGGCGCCGATTCCACTCCTGCGCCTCGCCGGGGCGGGGCGAAACGGGCTGCTTCCTCCGAGTCCACTCCTGCCCCTCGCCGGAGCGGCGGGCCCGAGCGGTTCCGGGGGGCTGAGAAGTTCCGGGTCGGCGGTGAGGGGCGGGGGTTGGCCGGGGACCGGCCGGGGCCCGGGGAGCGTGGGCCAGGGCGGGACAAGGGGGCTGGGGGAGAGCAGATCGAGGGAAGGCGGGCGGTCCGGGAAGCGCTGCTGGCAGGGAGGCGGCGCATCCGCGAGGTGTGGATGGACGGGGCGCTCGAACCGGCGCCCGTCCTCGACGAGATCATCAAGCTGGCGGAGCGGGCCGGGGCGCCCGTCCGCATGACGCCGAAGATCGACCAGCTGAGCCGGACCGATGCAGCCCAAGGTGTGATCGCCCGGGGCGACCCGCTCCCGCTGGCCGTCGACGACGAGCTGCTGGCCGACCCCAACGCCTTCGTGCTGGCCCTCGACGGAGTCACCGACCCCCGCAACCTGGGGGCCATCTTCCGGACCGCCGAGGGTGCCGGCGCCACCGGGGTGCTCCTGCCCCGGCGCCGGTCGGTCCACGTCACGCCAGCGGTCACCAAGGCCGCCGCCGGGGCGGTCGAGCACCTCCCGATCGCCCTCGTGTCCGGGATCCCGGCCCTGCTGGAGCGGGCCGGACGGGCCGGGGTGTGGGCTGTCGGCCTCGACGAGAGGGGCCCCGGGGACCTCTTTTCCCTCGAGCTGGCCACCGAACCGGTGGTCCTCGTGCTGGGAGGCGAGGGCCGCGGCTTGTCCCGTCTGGCCCGGGAACGGTGCGACGTCCTCGTCCGGATCCCCATGCTGGGCCGGGTCTCGTCACTGAACGTGGCGACTGCCGCCGGTCTGGCCGCCTACGAGGTGGCCAGGCGGCGACACAGTTCCGCCACGTAGAGCGTCGCGCCTCCCGAACCAGTCCCCACCGCCGGTACTAGTCATCGCGGCAGGGCAATTGGCGCAGAATGTCGGGAATTGTCCGATTTCTGGGGCGACAAATAGGAATGATCAGCAGGTCTCTTAACATCGATCTATTGACTCTTGAAAGGGGGTCCCTTACAAAGAACTAGTCCCACCGCACTTGTCGGTCACCTATCCGTCACATCCCCGTAGGAGATGGTCCATGCAGATGCGTCTGGGTAGTGCGGCCCTCGCCGAACTGAGTGACGACGAGCTGGTCGCCCGCTTCCAGAGCGGAGACAACGACTCCCTGGACGTGCTGCTCACCCGGTACCGGCGGTTCACGAGGGCCAAGGCTCGGGGCTACTTCCTCATCGGGGCCGACTCCGATGACATCGAGCAGGAAGGCATGATCGGCCTGTTCAAGGCCGTGCGTGACTTCCGGCCCGACCGGCAGGCCTCCTTCCGGGCCTTCGCCGAGCTCTGCATCACCCGGCAGATCATCACCGCCATCAAGACGGCGACCCGCCAGAAGCACCAGCCCCTCAACTCCTACCTGTCGCTGTCGGGCACACGCCCCGGCGAGGAGAACGGCAGCGGCACCGTGGAGGAGGTCCTGGAGGCAAAGGGCCTGATCGACCCCATCGAGTTCATCATCTCGATGGAGGACCTCCGCTCCATGCGGCGGATGATGAGCGAGATGCTCTCCAAGCTCGAGGTCGAGGTCCTGCGGCTCTACGTCGAGGGCAAGTCGTACCAGGAGATCGCCGAAGTCCTGGGCCGGCACGTGAAGTCGATCGACAACGCCCTCCAGCGCATCAAGCGCAAGCTCGACGTCCACCTGGCCGAGCGGGCTGCCTCCGAAGAAGTCGCCTAGTCCCACCAGCGCCTTCGGGCGCAACCAGAATTCTCTCCTCGCCGCCGGGTGCCTTCAGGGGCACCCGGCGGTGGCGCGTCCGGGGTCCCGGGCTGTTCCCCGGTAGCGGTTACCCTCTGGCCCGCCGCCCGAGTAGCTCAGTTGGTCAGAGCAGGCGCCTTGTAAGCGTCAGGTCGTGGGTTCGAATCCCTCCTCGGGCTCTCTCCCAGCCGTCCTTCCGGAGGCCTCAACGCGCCCCGAAACGGCCTTCTTCACTCTTTCGTCACGAACGAAGCGTTCTGAATTAGCTATATGAAGATGCCTCGAATTCTTATCAATAGTTCTTCCGGACGAACCAGCCAAATCCGACAGGGTCTGAGGGGCCCCGGAGGCCCGGAGGCCCGTCCCGCAGGGGCGTTGAGCCAGTGAGCAGATACTAAAACAGGCACTCAGTGTCAGCGCCCACAGTGGGAAACCGGCGCCGCCGTCATGTGGCCTTGGTGCGTCACCGGAATTGCCACGCTGGGAGGTCGTTGACCTAGCCTTACCTTCAGTCGAGGATCAGAATCTTGATGGAGCTCTCGCAGCGGAGCCGCGACATCATCGACTTCGAGCGGACCTGGCGTGCCCTGCCCGGCACGAAGGC
>JAICGL010000210.1 GCA_025923175.1 Acidimicrobiia bacterium | reverse complement strand
GATCCCGGCGCCGTATTCCACCGTGCCTTCGGACACCTCGACCGCGTCGAACCCGATGGAGTCGGCCCACCGCACGAACTCCCGGAGCTTGCCCTGGACGGTGGCCAGCTCCAGCAGGGTTCCCCCGATGCAGGTGCGGATGTTGGCCTCGCTGCAGGCCACGACCTTCGCCCGGATGTGCCGGCTCACGTAGGCCGTGCCCCAGCCGAACTTCACGAAGTCGATGTGCGCACCGGCCACCTCGAGCAGGGATTCCAGGGTCGAGATAGGGAGCCCCCGGTCGATCACATGGGTGACGCCCCGCTCCCGCGGCTTCGCGGTGCGCTCTGGGAGGGCGAGGAAGTCGGCGAGGGCCAACCCCCCGTCCTTGCGCACCTCTTCCCGCCGGGGCACCCCCGGCAACGCCACCATGACCTCAGACTACTGGCCGGTAGGCGGCTCTGAGTCCTGCTCGTCGGGCGGGTGGTCGGCGAGATCGAGCATCGACGAGATCTCGTCCTTCCCCTGGCGCCGGTCGTTCCAGACGATGAAGACCACGAGGGCGGTGCTGATGACGAACAGCGGCAGGCGGTAGTTGCCGAAAAACCGCAGCACCGACTGGATGGGCTCGTCGAAGGCTTCGCCCAGGCGGCGGATCAGGTAGAGGCGGGCCACCGTGCCGGCGATGTTGAGGGTGAAGAAGCTGCCGACCTTCATGCCCGATGCTCCGGCGAACAGGCAGATGTAGGGGTTCGGCATGATGAACACGAGCGGGTAGGCCGCTTTGGCGAAGGCCCGCTCGTAGAGCCGGATCTGCTCTCCGAATGTCTTCGATCGCTTCTCGACCCAGACGATCATGGCGTCGCCGTACCAGCGACCGAGGAGGTAGAAGAGCGGGTCGGAGGCCAGGAGCCGCCCCCCGGCGGCGAGGTAGTAGGAGACCGTGTCGAGCTGGTTGGTGGTGAGCACCAGGATCCGGCTGCGGGCGTTGAGCAGCACCAGCAGCAGCGGGTGGTCGCGGGCCAGCGTCGTGGTCAGCGCGTCGCCGACGTAGGCGGCGATGATGAGGCCCACGATGGGGGCGACCACGATGGCCAGCCGCTTGCGACTTGGCCGCTCGGCCGCGCTCTCCGTCTCTGTCACGGCCGGGAGGCTAGTGCCCGACCGTAGCTACCCGGCGCAGGGGAGGATGCGCCGGGTAGCTACACCATGCGGTCGCGGCCCTCCCAGTAGGGAGCGCGGATTGCCTTCTTGTCGATCTTCCCGTAGGTCGTCTTCGGCAGGTCGTCGACGAAGTCCACCGACTTCGGCTTCTTGTAGCCGGCCAGGTTCTCGCCGGCGAAGGCGATCACGTCGGCCTCGGTGAGCTCGGTGCCGTTGTCGGCCACAACCACGGCCTTTACCGCCTCGCCCCACTTCGGGTCGGGCACGCCGATGACGGCCGCCTGGCTGATAGCCGGGTGGCGCAGGAGCACCTCCTCGATCTCCCGCGGGTACACGTTGAGGCCGCCGGAGATCACCATGTCTTTGCTGCGGTCCATGATGAAGAAGTAGCCGGCCTCGTCCATCCGGCCGATGTCGCCGGTGTGGAGCCAGCCGTTGCGGAGCGTCTCGGCGCTGGCCTCCGGCCGGTTCCAGTAGCCGTTCATGAGGGCCGGGCCCCTGACGCAGATCTCTCCGCTCTCTCCTACGGGCAAGCGCCGGTCCTCCTCGTCGAGGATGGCGACCTCCATCCCGGAGCGAGCGTGCCCGCAGGAGGCGAGGCGCTCGCTGCCGGGCCCCTCCAGGATGTGGTCCTGGGCCCGCATGTACGTGGCCGTCATGGGGCACTCGGTCTGGGCGAAGAGCTGCACGAAGATCGGGCCTATGCGGCGGATGGCCTCCTTGAGGTCCTCCACGTACATCGGGGCGCCGCCGTAGACGATGGTCTTGAGCGTCGACAGGTCGGCTGTCTCGAGCGCCGGGCTGTCGAGGATCATCCGGATCTGGGTGGGGACCATCCAGGTGTGGGTGACCTTCTCCTGCTTGATGATCTCCAGGATGTTGGCCGGGTCGAAGCCGTGCGCCAGCACCTGGGTGGCGGCTTTCATCACGAAGACCAGCGCCATGATGCCGGCGCCGTGGGTGAGCGGTGCGGCCACGAGGGCGACGTCCTCCGGCTCGAGGCGCTGCAGGTCGGCCAGCCACGACACGGCCACGAAGGTGAGGCAGCCGTGGCTGAGCATCGCACCCTTGGGGCGGCCGGTGGTGCCCGACGTGTAGGCCAGCCAGGCGACGTCGGTGTCGATCGTGCCGGGATCGGGTGGCTGCTTGCCGGCGTGGCGGTCGCGCAGGGCGCCCAGCCCGACAAGCCCGTCCTCGGCGGCGGCGGCCTCCGACTGGAGGACGAAGGACTCCACGCCGAGCTCGTCCCGCAGACCGAGGGCGGTCTCGGTGAACTCGGTGCCGACGATGAAGACCTTCGCCTCGCAGTCGGTGACCTGGTACTGGATCTCTTCTCTCGTGAGGCGGGCGTTGAGGGGTGAGATGGTCGCCCCCGCCTTCCACACCGCGAACAACGTCTCGAGCAGCTCGGGGCTGTTCGACATCATCACCGCGACGCGGTCGCCGGGTTGGACCTTCAGCTCTTCGACGAGGCCGGTGGCCAGAGCCGCCGCCCGGTCGTCGACCTCCCGGTACGTACGCCGTTCCTGCCCGTCGTGCCACACGATGGCGGCCCGGTCGGGATGGTGGCGCGCTGCGTCCGCGAGGATCTCACCCAGGTTCATGGCTGCCCCTCGTTAGGCGTTGACGGTGATGACGGGGTTCTGCACGAGCCCGAAGCTCTTCAGGACACCGAACAGTTCCTGGTGCCCGAAGGCCTGGCATGCCGAGGCGAAGCCGACCTTCCGGTTGCCGCCGCCCAGCAGCTGCTGGGCCGCATAGGCGTTGAGCAGACCGGTCTGCTTGTAGTTGCAGTTCCCGTAGATCACGGTGTGGACCCGGCCGAGCGGACCCGAGGCGTGGACGGAGTCGACCGAGATGTTGATCCGCGGGTTCTCCCGGGGCGGCATCTGGGGCGTGACCCCGCCGGCCTGCTCGTGGAGGACGGCCAGCTTCTGCTCGAGCTCCAGGCCCTCGACCCCGGCCAGGATCGCGGAGACGATCTGCGGCACGGCGTTCATCAGCGGGGGGTTGAGGATGCCGCCGAGGACCTTCACGTTCTGGACCCGGGGATCCTGCTTGAACCAGACGGGATGCGAGGTCCCACCCCATGGGAGCGCCAGTCCAAGTTCGTGCTGGCCCGGTACGACCACCGTGTACAGCCCGGCGTCGGCGGGCCACTCGACGTACTCGTTCTCTTCGAGGTAGTGCGCCTTGGCCATGGCGGCGTTCACGAGGATGGTGGCCGTCGACGCCAGCGTCGGGTTGCCCTTCCAGAACACCTCGATGTCGAGGGTGTGGAGGCCGGGCAGCTGCTCGAGGGCGATCTGGGCGGCGATCTCACCGGTCGTGTACATCTGGGCGATACCGGGGGAGAGCAGGAGACCCTGGTTGGCGAACTCCTGGCCGTACTTCTCCTGGGCCGCGATCATCCAGTCCTGCTCACCGTTGGTGTCGCTGTAGTGGCAACCGGCGGCGAGGCAGGCCTGCACGGCCTCATGGCCGAACTCGGCGAACGGGCCCACGGTGTTGATGAGCATCTGGGAGCCCGTCAGGAGCTTGGTCAGGGCTTCGGCGGAGTGTTCGACCTCGGCGATCTCGTAGTCAGCCGTCTCGATACCCGGCACGTTCTTTTCCATGGAACTGGCCAGGCGGTCCTTGTTCCGTCCGGCGGCCACGAACGGGATGTTCAGTTCCCGCAGGTATTCGCAGACGAGCCTTCCTGTGTACCCCGAGGCTCCGTAGACGACGACGGGCTTCGTGCTCATGGTCCATCCCCTCACGTCGGTTGAATCGTGGGATCGAGTCTGATCGACCTGCCCGGGGCGGACGAGAGAGACTTCTCTAGAATCGCCTTGCCATGGTTGGAGACCTCTACAGTCCGCCCGCCCCGAAGCGGCGGGTTGACCGAGCCACCTGGGAGCGCGAGATCAAGCCCGTGGTCACGAGCCTGGAGGCTTGTGACGAACAGGTGGCCGCCGCGGCGCTGGTCACGCTCCGCCTGGTCCTTCCGTCGTACCGGCAGATCACCGACGAGGAGTTGCGGGCCTCGGCGCTCCGTAACAGCGCCTCCACCCGCCAGACCCTTACCGCACGGCGGCTGCCCAGCGACAAGGAACTGGGGGAGGCGGCCGTCGCGGCGGCTGAACGGGCCGACCAGGGCGTCTATGTCCAGGACATGCTCACTGCCTACCGCCTGTCCATCCACCAGATTCGGGAGTTCATCGTCGAGGCCGCCAATGCGGCCGGCTGCTCCCCGGCCGTGACGCTGGAGATGGTCCAGCTGCTGTGGGCTCTCGCCGATGCCGTCAGCGTGCGACTGGCGACGGTGCACCGCGACACCGAGATCGACATCGCCCGCCACGGTGAACGGCAGCGGGCGGAGTTCCTCCGGGGGCTGGTCTTCGGGTCGGTGGCCCCGGCCGAGATCAGGCGCCTGGGGCCGGCCTTCCACCTCACCCCTGACCTGCGGTATGTCGCCCTCCGGGGGCGCCCGTCCGACGGATCCACCGCACAGGACCTCGTGCGGGCCATCGGCGCCGCTTGCCGGGCCGTTGGGCACCATGCCTTCGTCGACGTGCTGGAAGGCGACGTGGTGGGCGTGGCGCCGCGCACACCGGCCATCGCACGGTGTCCGGGCATCGTGGGGGTGGGCCCCCCGGCCGACCTGACCGCCATCGAGCCGTCCTTCGCCACCGCCAGCCGTGTCCTCGAGGTGGCGGAACGGTTCGGCGAGCCCGGTGTGTACCGGCTCGAGGACCTGTCGCTCCGGGTGGCGGTGGCCGCCGAGGACGAGCTCGGCGAGCTGCTCGTCACCCGCTACCTGCGGCCGCTCGAGAAGCTCGGCGGGCGGGCCGGGTCGGTACTCGAGACCGTCGCCGCATTCATCGAGCATGGCCTCAGCGTGAAGGCCACCGCCGAAGCTCTCGACGTGCACCAGAACACTGTCCGCTACCGGCTGGGCCGGTTCGAGGAGCTCACCGGGGCGGTCCTGGAGCGGCCCGTCTGCGCGTTCGAGGTGTGGTGGGCCATGCAGCGCCAGTTCTTTTCGGGGGACGCCCCCGAACTCCCCGGCGCGACTCCGGAGGGCGACTTGTAGGCCTCTCCAAAGCAGGGGGGCCTTCTCTATCCAGCCCTCCGTGGCGGCGGACGCCGGGTTGGGCCAAGCTGTCCGGCATCGTCCCCCGACCACAAGGAGATGAGCGATGGCGGAACTGGACGGCAAGCGGGCGTTGGTGACGGGAGGTGCCCAGGGTCTGGGTAAAGCCATCGCCGCCCTCTTCATCAAGCGCGGGGCCCAGGTGATGATCTCGGACATCGACGAGGGCGGCGTCAAGCTGACCGCCGACGAGCTGGGCGAGAACTGCCGGGCGGTCAAGTGCGACGTGACCTCGGCCGCCGAGCACGCGGCCGCGGTGCAGGCGACCGTCGATGCCTTCGGCGGCCTCGACATCATGGTCAACAACGCCGGGATCGAGGTCGTAAAGCCGCTCTTCCACCACACGGAGGAAGAGTTCGACGCCATCTACAACATCAACGTGAAGGGCGTCTGGCTCGGCATGCAGGCGGCGCTGGCCGCCCTGCCGCAGCCAGGCGGTGTCATCGTCAACATGTCGTCGCTGGCCGGTCTCGGCGGCGTCCCGCTGTTCGGCGCCTACTCGGCGTCGAAGGCCGGTGTCGTGCAGCTCACGCGGGCGGCAGCCACCGAGCTGAAGCCGATGGGCATCCGGATCAACGCCGTGTGCCCGGCGTTCATCGCCACCGCCATGGTCGACCGGCTGAAGCCGATCGTGACCGAGATCGTCGGTGTCCCGTTCGACGACCTGGCCGCCCTGAAACAAGGGCGGGTTGGAACTCCCGAGGAGGTTGCGGAGATGGTGGCCTTCCTGGCCTCTGACGAATCGTCGTTCTGTACCGGCGGGGCGTACGTCCTCGACGGTGGCCTGCAGGCGGGGATGCTCTGATGGCCGGGCTGCTCGAAGGCAAGGTCGCCGTCATCACCGGTGCGGCCAAGGGAATCGGGAAGGCCATCGCCGAGGCCTACGCCGGCGAGGGCGCCACGGTGGTCGTGTCCGACATCGACGAGGGTGCCGCCAAGGACACTGCCTCCGGTATCCAGGGGGCCAGCAGTATTGCCTGCGACGTCCGCAGCGAGGAGCAGGTGAAGAACCTGGTCGACCAGACCGTGGCCCAGCACGGCGCGCTGCACATCATGGTGCCCAACGCCGGGATCGGCCGGCCGGTGCCGCTCCTCGGCATGGACTTGGACGAGTGGCGGGCCGTGACGTCGATCAACCTCGACGGCGTGTTCCTGTGCATCCGTTACGCCGCTCCGGCGATCATCGCCGCCGGCGGCGGCGCCATCGTCAACATCTGCTCGATCACCGCCCAGGCGGGCACCCCGCTGATCGCCCACTACTCGGCGGCCAAGGCCGGCGTCATGTCGCTGACGCAGACGGCGGCCATCGAGCTGCGGGGCCAGGGCGTGCGGGTCAACGCCGTCCTGCCGGGCTTCATCGAGACCGAGATGGTCACCTCGGTGAAGGGCGACTTCGAGCGGTTCCTCGGCTTCCCCGAGGGGCAGTTCGATCAGGTGATCGCCATGAAGCAGGGCCGCTACGGCACCGTCAACGAAGTGGCCCGCATGGCCGTCTTCCTGGCCTCCGAGCGCTCCAGCTTCTCCAACGGCAGCCCCTTCGTCCTCGACGGCGGCTGCCGGGCTTCCCTCCTGTAAATCACGTGCGCTCATGGGCGCTCATGCACTCATATGCGCTCATGTGCGGTCATGTGCGATCATGTGCGGTGCCGCGTGGGGCGTGTACAGGTGCTGGCTGTGGGCAACTACCTTAACGGAGACTCGAACAGGTACGACCTTCT
>JAICGL010000209.1 GCA_025923175.1 Acidimicrobiia bacterium | reverse complement strand
TCGATCCGGGGCTACGCCGAGGCGCTGGCCGAAGGAGCGGCCGACGACGAAGAGTCCCGCCGCCGGGCCGCCCTGATCATCGAGGCGGAGGCCCGACGGCTGGAACGGCTGGTGGCCGACCTCCTCGAGCTGGCCCGGCTCGACGCCCGGGAGTTCTCGCTCCGCGTCGGCCCGGTCGATGCCGGCGAAGTGGCCCGCCACGCCGCCCTCGCGCTGCAGCCCGCCGCCCAGGAAGCGGGCCTCCGTCTCGTGGTCGGCCCGGGCGACGGTCCCGAGCCGGCGGCCATGGCGATGGCCGACCCGGAGCGCCTGGCCCAGGTGGTCGCCAACCTGGTGGAGAACGCCATCAAGTACGCCGCCACCACCGTCGAGGTCGCCACCCGGACCGTCTCCGGTGGGAAGACCATCGAGATCGCCGTGGCCGACGATGGGCCCGGCATCGACCCCGGCGATCTGCCCCGGGTCTTCGAGCGTCTCTACACCTCGCGGCACCAGCCCGGCCGGAAGGTCGGGACCGGCCTCGGCCTCGCCATCGTCCGTGAACTGGCGGCGGCGATGGGCGGGCGCGTCGACGTCGGCTCCACCCCAGAAGGTGGAACGAGGTTCGTGGTCTCGCTGGCGGCGGCTACCGGCGAGGGCGCGTCGACGTCGTGGCGTACGACGGGGGACGGGTCGAGCTCGTCGACGACGACGCCTTCGGCTTCGGCTTCGTCGAGCTCGTCGAACCCCCCGGCGGGAGGGTCGTCGTCGTAGCGGTGGTGGTCGTCGTCTCCATCGGGTCGTGACACGGCGGCACGTTGAGCGGCCAGTCCTTCCCACCGACGAAGGCGGTGATCACCTGCGGGCCCACCTCGTTGCAGGTGAGCTGCCAGGCCGTCCGGCCGTTGAACTCGGTGGCCTGGGTGGCCTCCCCGACGAGACTCCAATTGCCTTTGATGTCGAGCGTCACTGCCGCCCCGCCCACCGGCGAGCGGCGGACGACGCCCTCCTCGTCGACCGACTGGGAAAGCACCAGCACGGCCAGTTCGACGGGCGTCCCGATGAAGGGCGGGTTGGGGGCCATGCTCGACGTCACCACGATGTCGGTGGCCGCCTTGACCTTGAGGTCCATCGCGCGCTGCTCGGTGTACCCGAGGAAGAACACGTTGTCCTCGAGGGTGGCCAGCTCGGGAGCCTTCCAGGCCCGGATCCGCCACCGGCCGCCGATCACCTGCTCGAACCGGTAGGTGCCGTCCTCGGCCGAAAGCGCCTCGATCATCTCGGGCTTGGCCGGGTCGCCGTAATAGGTCGCCCGCACGAACGCCCCCGGAACCGGCTTGCCGTCGGCGTCGACGACCTTGCCGAAGATGGCCGCCTTGCCTCCCCCGAGCGGCCGCGTGGTCGAGGTTGGCTTGCCGGCCGCGATCGGCTCCAGCGAGACGCTGGTCAGGTCGATCGGCTCCGTGCTCGACGTCGTCGATTCCGGCACCGGCGTCCGCAGGGCCGTGCCGTCGTCCTTGGAACGGCTGGCCAGGAAGGGCAGCAGCACGGCGACAGCAACGACCACGCCGCCGGCCGCCAGGACCTTGAGCTTGCGGCTCATGCCCGCTCCGGGAGCGCGGCGGCCACGGCCGGTACCTCGCCCCCGTCCCACCGGACGAGGACGTCGGCGGGCACGTCGACCTCGCGCCGGACGTAGCCCAGCGCCACCACGCCACTCTCCGAACGGGCCACCGTCGTCAGCGCCCCTACCTCCTTGTCCCCCACCACGATGCCCGCTCCGGCGGGCGGTGTGGTGTCAATGGCGCCGCCACCGATCTCCAGAGCCCGCAGCAGACGGTTGACGTGGCCCCGGGTATCGATCCGGCACACCAGTTCCTGCCCCAGAAAACACCCCTTCGTGAAGGATACGGCGTCGAGCTCTAAGAACGCCTCCTGCGGGATCGTCTTCTCATCAATATCCAAGCCCTGCCGGGGGACGCCGGCCCGCACCCGGGCCGCCTCGTACGCAATGAACCCGGCGGGGGTGGCCCCGGCGGCCACCAGGGCGTCCCAGATCTCGCCGAGTTCCGAGACCGGACCGACGACATCGGCGCCGGGAGGCCCGGCGGGCCAGTCTGCCCGGACGAGCCGGGCCTCACCGGTCTGACCCCAGGGCACGTGGGCATGGAGCTCGGCAGGCAGCGGCGGCGCACCGGCGGCGTCGAGCCGCTCGGCAACCCCCGGGCCCCGGAGCGTCAGGCTGCCCCACTGGCCGCTCCGGTCGGTCACCTCCGCCTTGATCCGGATCTTGAACCGCCGCAACGAGGCGGCCAGCCCCTCGCCCCGGCCGACCTCGCAGTCGAGCCAGGCGGTGTCCCCCACTCGCAGGAAGCGGAGGTCGGTATCGAGCTTCCCTTGCGGTTGCAGCAGGAGCGTATGGGCGCCCTGCCCGTCCGCCAGCTTGTCGAGGTCCTGGGACAGCAAGCTCTGCAAGAACTTGAGCGCGTCGGGCCCGTCGACCAGGACGGCGCCGCGGGTGCTGCGGTCGACGAGCGCCGCACCTTCGGTGAAGGCCCGCTCCTCGGCCGCCGGGTCGCCGTAGTCGGCGATCACCTCGATACCGAGATCCTCGACGACGTTGTTCACCAGGCCTCCGTGGGCTGCGGACGGGCCCGCAGGTTCCGGGCGGCGGCGACCGAGGCCAGGATCGCCCGCGCCTTGTTGTGGCACTCGAGATCTTCGTCGGATGGATCGGAGTCGGCCACGATCCCGGCGCCGGCCGACACGGAGCCGCCGCCGGCGGCGTCGACGACCATGGTTCGGATGGCGATGGCGGTATCGAGGTTGCCCGAGAAGTCGACGTAGCCGACCACCCCGGCGTAGGGACCCCGCTTGACCGGCTCGAGGTCGTCGATGATCTCCATGGCCCGGACCTTCGGCGCGCCGGACACCGTCCCGGCCGGGAACGTGGCCCGCAGCACGTCGACCGGCCCCTGCCCCGGCCGCAGCTCGCCCGACACCTGCGACGTCATGTGCATCACGTGGCTGTACCGCTCGAGCGTCATCAGCTCGTCGACCTGCTCGGTGCCGAAGCGCACTACCCGCCCGACGTCGTTGCGGGCGAGGTCGACCAGCATGACGTGCTCGGCCCGCTCCTTGGGATGCTCGATGAGCTCTCCGGCCAGGCGCTTGTCGGCGGCCTCGTCGCGGCCCCGGCGGCGGGTGCCGGCGATCGGGCGGCTGATGACCCGCCCGTCGAGCAGCTGCACCATCGGCTCCGGCGACGACCCGCAGATGGTGATCCCGTCCGCGCCCCTGAGGAAGTACATGTAGGGCGACGGGTTGACCTGGCGGAGGACCCGGTACACGTCGAAGGGGTCGCAGCCCAGCTCGAAGTCGAACCGCTGGGCCAGCACGACCTGGAAGATGTCACCGGCCAGGATGTGCTCGCGGGCCACTTCGACCGCCCGGCCATAGGCGCCGTCGGCCATGGACGACTTGAACACCGGCAGCTCGCCGCCCTCGGCGATGTCGGTGGGCGGCGCCACCGGCTGGTAGGGCAGGGAGCGGGCCAGGTCGTCGACCAGGGCGTCGAGGCGACCGGCGGCCGCCTCGTAGGCGTCGGCGAGGTCGGCATCGGTGGCGCCGGAGCGGATCAGGACGTTCTCGATCAGGTAGATCCGCTGGCGGAAGTGGTCGAAGGCGGCGACGTGGCCGGTCAGCGACATCACCGCGTCGGGCAGGCCTGGGTCGGTGGCCGGGATGTTCGGGAGCCGCTCGATCTCCCGCACGATGTCGTAGCCCAGCCAGCCGACAATGCCGCCGTGGAAGGGCGGCAGGTCGGGCAGGCGGGGGGCCCGGAAGCGGGCGAGCAGCGCCTCCAGCGCGCCGAGCGCCCCACGGTCCTCGGGCAGGCCGGCGGCCAGATCGGACTCTTCGGCCTCCAGCCAGCGAACCGCCCCCGCCCGGGCGATCAGCGTGAGCGAAGGGTCCCGCCCGACGAACGAGTAGCGGCCCCACCGTTCGCCGTGTTCCACCGACTCGAGCAGGAACCCCTCGCCGTTGCCGACGAGCTTCAGGAACAACGAGACCGGCGTCTCGAGATCGGCCAGCACCTCCCGCCACACGGGCACCACCGTGTAGGTCTGGGCCAGCTCGGCGAACTCTGTGGGTGACGGGCGGAGCTGCTCGGCCATTCAGCCGGTGGGGTCAGTGAAACTGCGGAAGAAGCACGTTCGCTCGCCGGTGTGGCAGGCGCCCTTCCCTTCCTGGTCGACGACGAACAGCAGCGTGTCGCCGTCACAGTCGTAGTAGGCCGCCCGCACGTACTGCCGGTCGCCCGACGTCTCGCCCTTGCACCAGTACTCCTGGCGGCTGCGCGACCAGAACCAGGTGCGGCCCGTCTCCAGCGTCTGCTTGAGGGCCTCGTCGTTCATGTAGGCGAGCATGAGGACGGCGCCCGTCCCCGCCTCCTGGATGATGGCCGGGACGAGCCCGTTGGTGTCGTACTGCACCCGGGCGAGGTGCTCAGGAGAGGCGGTGATGGGCGTGGCGGTATAGGCGGTGGACACACCGCCATCGTAGTGGGGAGGTTTCTGGCGCTAGGCCGTGCGAGTCGCCAGGGGGGACTCCATGGAAATGCCCCGGCGCTCGAGGAAGGCGAGCTTGCGACTCAGTACCGATTGCCAGGCGACGTAATCGGTTTCGAAATGTTCCCGATCGCCGTCTTCATAGGCGTGCTCGAGCTCGTCGAACGCATTGTCCTCCGCGTCGAGCAGCTCCCGGTAGCGCCGCATGAACGCCTCGTCGAGCACTGGGTCTTCCATGGACACCCCCGTCTCGCGGCCGACCAAGGTCTGGGGTCGGCTCCGGTTTGAGCCAAGGTACCGAAACTCGAGGGAACCAGAAAGAGCCAGTTTGGAATCGTCACGAAGACGCAACGGTTCGCACCGAAATGCCGCGCGCTGCGAGGTAAGCCTTCGCCTCGCCGACCGTGTGCTGGCCGAAATGGAAGATCGAGGCGGCCAGCACGGCGCTGGCGCCGCCGTCGGCCAGGCCTTCGTACAGGTGTTCGAGGGTGCCGACGCCGCCGCTGGCGATGACGGGAACGGGCACGGCGTCGCCCACCGCCCGGAGCAGTTCGCAGTCGTAGCCGGCCTTCGTTCCGTCCCGATCCATCGACGTGAGCAGGATCTCGCCGGCGCCGAGGCTGACGACCTCCTCGGCCCACGAGACGGCGTCGAGGCCGGTCGGCTTCCGGCCGCCGTGGGTGTAGACCTCCCAGCCCCGGGCAGCCCGCCGGGCGTCGATGGCCACCACGATGCACTGGGAGCCGAACTCGTCGGCCCCCTGGGCGACGATCTCGGGGCTGGCGACGGCCCGGGTGTTGAACGACACCTTGTCGGCGCCGGCCCGAAGCATCTTCCGCACGTCGGAAGCGTCGCGGACCCCGCCGCCGACGGTGAAGGGGATGAAGACCTGCTCGGCAACCCGGGCCACGACGTCGACCATGGTGTCGCGGGCGTCGGAGCTGGCCGTGATGTCGAGGAAGACCAGCTCGTCGGCGCCTTCGGCGTCGTAGCGGGCGGCCAGCTCGACCGGGTCGCCGGCGTCGCGCAGGCCGACGAAGTTCACGCCCTTCACGACACGGCCGGCCGTGACGTCGAGGCAGGGGATCACCCGGGCGCCAAGCACGCGAGCGCCTCCTTCACGGTGAAGCGGCCTTCGTAGATGGCCCGCCCGACGATGACCCCGGCCAGCGGGCGGCCGGAGGCCCTCAAGGCCGCGAGGGCCCGGACGTCGTCGAGCGTGCCGACGCCGCCGCTGGCGATGACGTCGATGCCGGTGGCCTCGAGGACCGCCCGGAGCTGGTCGAGGTCGGGGCCGGCCATCGTCCCGTCACGGCCGATCTCGGTCACGATCAGGGCGGCGACGCCCTCACCCTCGAACCGCTTGGCCAGGTCGACGAGGTCGGCGCCGGTCGTCTCGGTCCAGCCTTTGACGGCCACCTGCCGGCCCCGGGCGTCGAGGCCGACGGCCACCCGGCCGGGGTAACGGCCGGCCAGCTCGGTGACGAGCTCGGGCCGCTCGACGGCGGCCGTCCCGATCACGACCCGGGCCACACCGGCGTCGATGAGCCGCTCGGCGGCCTCGACGGAGCGCACGCCCCCGCCGGTCTCGACGTCGCAGCCGACGCTGCGGGCGATGGCGGCCACGTACTCGAGGTTGCCGGCCTCACCGCTGCGGGCGGCGTCGAGGTCGACGACGTGGATCCAGCGGGCGCCGGCCTCCTCGAACGAGCGGGCGACCGCCACCGGGTCGTCGGAGTAGACCGTCTCGGCGGCGTAGTCGCCCTTGAGCAGCCGCACCGCCTTCCCGCCCCGCAGGTCGATGGCCGGATAGAGATCAACCACAGGCGTCGGCGAAGTTCTTCAGCAGCCGCAGCCCGTTCGCTGCGCTCTTCTCCGGGTGGAACTGCGTCGCCCACACCCGGCCCTTCTCGACGGCGGCCACGACGGTGCCGCCGTACTCGGTGGTGGCGGCGATGACGGCCTCGTCGCCTGGTACCGGAGCGTAGGAGTGCACGAAGTACAGCCAGCTGCCGTCGTCGATCCCGTCGAAGAGCTTGGAGCCCGTCCGGATCTCGAGGGTGTTCCACCCCATGTGGGGCAGCCGCTCGTGGGTGACGGCGAGGCGGCGGACCTCACCGGGAATGATGCCGAGGCCCTTGACGCCGGGGGCCTCGTCGCTGGCGTCGAAGAGCATCTGCATCCCGATGCAGATGCCGAGGAACGGCTTGCCGGCTTCAACGGCCTCGTGAACCACCGGCTCCAGGCCCGACTCCCGCAGCTGCTCCATGCAGCGACCGAACGCGCCGACACCGGGTAGGACGACGCCGGCCGCTTCCCGCGCCACCCCAGGATCGGTGGTCAGCGCGGCGTCGACCCCCAGGTGCTGGAGGGCCTTCTCGGCCGACCGCAGATTCCCGATGCCGTAATCGAGGACTGCGATCACAAGACCTCTTTGGTGGACGGGATGCCGCCGCCCTCCACCCGCACGGCGTCG
>JAICGL010000208.1 GCA_025923175.1 Acidimicrobiia bacterium | reverse complement strand
ATTCGACGACCCGATCGATCCCACCCGGCCGAGGGAGCAATGGCCGCCGCCACCCCGATCCGAAGTGCCGGAAGATCCCACCGGCCCGAGGGAAGCGTGGCCACCGCCCCCCAGACCCGAAGAGCCGAGAGACCCCACGGGCCCGAGGGAAACGTGGCCACCGCCCCCCAGACCCGAAGAGCCAATGGATCCCACCGGGCCGGGGGACGAATCGCCACCGCCCGGCGAGCAGCCTGAGCGGTGAGCGGCGTTTGGCTCGGGGCGGTAGATCCGGATGCCGCCCGGCGGGTCGCCGAAGACATCCTGGCCGACCCCCGCTACCACCCTCGCCGGGGGCCGCGGCCACTCGCCGGGTTCTTCGAACGGCTCGGGGAACTCATCGTCGACCCGATCATCCGCTTCTTCCGCTCGATCGGCGACGCCCTGCCGGATATCGGCTCGCTGCCATGGATCGCCCTGGCGACAGGCGTGGTGATCATCGCCCTGGTCGTGGCCGTGCGGCTGTCGTCCGGACGAGGACGGCAGCGGTTCGCCTCCGGCGGCCTGATCGGCGATGACGAGCACGGTCTCGGTCCCGACGAGCTCGAGCGGCGGGCCGACGATGCGGAGCGCCGCGGCGACCTCGGCACTGCCCTCCGCCTCCGGTTCCTGGCCGGCCTGGCCCGCCTCGACGACGCCGGCGTCGTGCGCTTCCGCCCCGGTCTCACGAACACCGCAGTCAGCCGAACCCTGCGGTCACGCGATTTCGACGGGCTGGCCAACGACTTCGACGAGGTGGCGTACGGCGGTCGCCCCGCCACGACGGACGATGTCAGCACCGCCCGCTCGATCTGGCCGGCCGTCGTGGCGACAGCGCGCTCCGGAGCCCGTCATTGAGCGGGATCCCCGAGCCGCCTACCGCACCCGCTGGGCAGCGCGGGCCGGCCCGTATGGCAGCCATGGCCGGGGCGGCATTGCTCGGGCTGGCGGTCTTGTCGTCGTTCTTGCCGGGGGGTGGGGGCCAGGGCGGCGGGTCGCCGTCGTCGTCGTTCTCCCATCGGCCGGACGGGGCGTCGGCCTGGGCGGAGCTCCTCAGCCGCTTCGGGCGGGACGTCGACCGGCTGAGGGGCGATCTCGATGCCTCGCCGCTCGATCCGGCCATGACGGTAGTCGTCCTCGACGCACCCGGCCTGGGCGAAGGCGAGGCCGAGGCGCTCGGCGACTTCGTGCGCCGCGGCGGTCACCTCGTGGCCGGCGGGGCCGGCGTCGACGAGTGGCTGGCGGCAGTCGTCGACGAACCTCCACTCCTCGGCGACGACGGCGCCCGCATCGCGGTGCCCGTCGGTGATCCGCCGGCAACGGAGGTCGACGGCGTGCGCACCGTGCGGGCCGGCAGGAGCGGATCTTGGGAAGTGGTCGGGCAGCTCCGGCCCATCCTCGCCGGCGGAGATGGCGGTCCGGTGATCGCCCTGGCCGGAAACTCCGGGGCCGGGAGGGTCGTCGCCCTGGCCGACCCGGCGCCGGTGCAGAACGGATTCCTGGCCGCCGAGGACAACGCCGCCCTGGCGCTCGGACTGGTCGGGCCCCCGAACCGCACGGTTCTCTTCGCCGAGGGCGCCCACGGCTACGGCGACAGCGAAGGCCTCGCCGCCCTGCCCCGCCGCTGGCGCCTGGCCCTGGCCGGCCTGGGCCTGGCCGCCGGCATCTGGCTGTACGGCCGGAGCCGCCGGCTCGGACCGCCGGAAGACGAGGCCCGCGCCCTACCACCGCCCCGCTGGGCCTATGTCGACGCCGTGGCCGGCACGCTCGACAGAACCCGCCGCCCCCAGGAAGCGGCTGAGCCAGTGCGGCGCCAGGCCCGAGAACTGATCGCGCGGCGGGCCGGCCTCCCGCCCGACGCCGGGCCCGAAGACCTGTACCAGGCGGCGCTCCGCCTCGGCGTACCTCCCGAAGAGGCCGCCGCCGCCCTCGGTTCGCCGGGCCCGAGCGAGGAATCCACCGTCCTGGCCGCCGGGCGGGCCCTGGCCCGCCTGACAGGAGGAGAAGCATGAGCAGCGCAGCATCGGGGACCGCACTGGCGTCGCTGCGGGATCGGGTGGCGGCCGAGGTGGCGAAAGTCATCGTCGGGCAGGACGAGGTCGTCGATCTGCTGCTGGCGGCGGCAGTCGTCGGCGGCCACGTACTCCTCGAGGGCGTGCCGGGGGTGGCCAAGACCCTCATGGCGCGGGCCTGGTCGGCGGCGCTGGGCCTCGACTTCCGGCGGGTGCAATTCACCCCGGACATGCTCCCGTCCGACCTGTCGGGCACCATGACCCTGCGGTTCGAGGAGGCCGGCAGTCGCCAGGACCTCGCGTTCCGGCCCGGGCCGGTGTTCACCAACGTCCTCCTGGCCGACGAGATCAACCGGACGCCGCCCAAGACCCAGGCCGCGCTCCTCGAAGCCATGCAGGAGGCGCAGGTCAGCGTGGACGGTGTCTCCCACCCGCTCCCGCAGCCCTTCCTCGTGGTCGCCACCCAGAACCCCATCGAGTACGAGGGCACGTACCCGCTGCCGGAGGCGCAACTCGACCGCTTCCTCCTCAAGGTCGACGTCGGCTACCCCACCGTCGCCGAGGAGGAGGCCATTCTCCGGCTCGGCCACCGGGGCGTGGCGCCAGCCACGCTCGATGACGTGCAGGTGGCAGCCAGCGCCGCCGACATCGCCGCCGCCCAGACCGAGGTCGACGCCACCGCAGTGGCAGCCGAGGTCAGCGCCTACGTGGTCGCCGTCGTCCGCCGCACCCGGGAACTCCCGAGCGTCGGCCTCGGAGCCAGCCCCCGGGCGGCGGTACACCTCCTGGCCGCGGCCAAGGCCGGCGCCCGGCTGCGCGGCCGGGCCTTCGTCACCCCCGACGATGTGGCGGCCATGGCACCGCCCGTCCTCCGTCACCGCCTGGTCCTCCGCCCCGAGGCGGAACTGGAGCGCTACCGCCCAGACGACGCCATCTCCGCCGCCCTCGCCTCAGTCCCCGTCCCCCGTTGACGAGCCGGTGAGTCCCTCCCCCCGGCTCGGCCTCCTCGTGGCCGCCGTCGCGCTGGGCTTTCTCTTCCTTCCTCCTGCCCTGCCGGCGCTCCTGATCCTCGCCCTGCTGGCGGCCGCCGCCGGGGATGCGTGGGCGGTGCGCAGCCGGCCTGACCTGAACCGCACAATGCCGGGCATCCTCGCCCGGGGGGTGTCGGCTCAACTGGTCGTCGAGGTGGAGGCCGACGGGGCGGCGGCGCGGGTGCGCCAGCCCGTCCCGCCCGATCTCCAGCTCGATCCCCGGGAGGCAGACGGGCGACTCGCCGGCACCGTGGTCCCCCGACGGCGGGGTCGGCACACGATTCCGCCGCCGGTGGTGCGGGTCGAGGGGCGGTTCGGGCTCGGGCGGGTCCACCACGGCGGCGGCGATGTCGCCGAGGTGCTGGTCTATCCCGACATGCCGGCTGCGCACCGGCTGGTGACGTCCGTGCGGCAGGGCCGCTTCCGGGATCCCGGCGTCCTCACCCGGGGGCCGCTGGGGCTCGGCACGGACTTCGAGTCGATCCGCGACTACCTGCCCGACGACGACATCCGCCAAGTCAACTGGCGGGCCACCGCCCGCACCGGCCGGCCCATGAGCAACCAGTACCGGGTCGAGCAGGACCGCAACGTGATCTGCTGCATCGACGCCGGCCGGCTCATGGCCGCCCCGGTGAGCGCAGATCCCGGCAGCGGGGTTCCGCTCACCCGACTCGACGCCGCCCTCGACGCCGCCGTGGCCGTGGTGCTGGTGGCCGACGAGATCGGCGACCAGGCGGGGGCGATCGCCTTCGACAACGACGTCCGGCGGCGGCTGACCCCCCGGCGGCGAGGCGGGCAGGCCGTGGTCAGCGCCATCTTCGACCTCGAGCCGACCACCGCCGACAGCGACTACGAGCTGGCCTTCCGCCAGGTGGGCGGCGGCAAGCGGTCGCTGGTGATCGTCTTCACCGACCTGCTCGAGGAGGGCGCTGCCCGGAGCCTGGTGGAGGCGGTGCCGGTGCTGGCCCGGCGCCACCACGTGGTCGTGGCAAGCGTGCGGGACCCCGATCTCGACCGGGCCGTCCGCACCCCGCCGGCCGAGGTGCGCGACGTGCTGGCCGCCTCCGTGGTCGTCGAGGCGCTCGACGCTCGCGCCCGCGTGGCCGCCCAGCTGACCCGGGCCGGCGCCCAGGTCCTGGAGGCGCCGCCCGACACACTGGCCGCCGCCTGCGTCGGCGCCTACCTGCGGGCCAAGGCCCGGAGCCGCCTGTAGCGGCGCTCAGGCCACCTCCGCCGGTTCCGGTTCGGGTTCGGGGCGGCCACGCCAGAAGACCAGCACCCAGAACGGGGTCGCGACGAGAGCGCCGACGGCGAGGGCGGCGCCCACCGGCAGGGCGGTGGGCGTGACGAATCCCTCGACGACACCGGCGAGGAAGAACCACGGCATCGTCCCCAGCACGATCTCGGCGCCGCGGCGGGCGGCGGCGCTGAGGGCGGCGCGCCGGCTCCGCCGGCCGGGGTCGATCAAGGCCCAGCCGACGGTGAATCCGGCCGCCCCGCTCACCGCGATCACCGACAGTTCGAGCACACCGTGGGGAGCGACCAGGGAGAGGAAAGGGCCCATCCGCCCGGCCTCCACGGTGAGCCCGGCAACCCCGCCGATCAGGGCGCCGTTGTAGAGCAGCACGAGCGTCGTACCGACCCCGGCCAGGATTCCGCCGGCGAAAGCGACGAACGACACCTGGATGTTGTTGGTCAGGATCTGCCCGGCGAGAGTGGCCTGGTAGCCGACGGACAGGCCGAGATCGCCTCCGGCGTTGTCCCCGGCCCCCCGGTACTGGGCGGGCAGGAACTTGGCGGCGGCCGCCGGGTCGGACGCGGCCCAGACGCCGACCAGGAACCCCGGCACGACCATCAGCAGCCAGCACAGCCCGACCAGCCCCAGTCGCTCCCGGACGAGGCGCCAGTAACCCCGCAACAGGAAATGGCGCAGCGAAGCGGCCCGGCTCTCGGTGGCGTAGACGAGGTGGCGCGACCGGCCGACGAGGTCCTCCAGCCGGACAGTGACCGGGTCGCCGGGCCAGCGCCGCCGGGCGAGGGCGAGATCGGCGGCCGCCGCCCGGTAGGTCGACCCGAGCCGCCGCACCCCGCCGGGCCCGAGCCGTTCGGGATGGTGCCCGGCAGACGAGACCAGCCGGGCCAGCTCGTCCCACTCATGGGTGCGCTGGCGGACAATTGCTTCGAGATTCATGTGGCGCAGAGGTTAGAAGGGTCAGGAACGGCCTGTCCGCGGCCGTTGTAGGAACGTGACGTTTCGCGATTCCCCGGAAGGCAGACTGGACCTCGTGACCTACGAGGACCGCATCTCGATTCCGACGCCAGAGGGCGTCGAGCTCGAGCTCGTCCTCGCCGGTGTGGGCTCCCGCCTCGTGAGCTCACTGGTGGACGGCCTGCTGAAGGCCGTCATCCTTCTCGCTCTGTTCATCGTCTCCGGCGCCGTCGCCACCGATGGGGGCGGCTTTTTCGTTGCGCTGCTGATCATCGCCGCCTTCCTCGTCTTCTGGGGATACGACGTGGCGTTCGAGACGCTGGCCTCGGGGCGTACGCCCGGCAAGCGGGCCGCCGGCCTGCGGGTCGTGCGCATGGGCGGCGAACCAGTCGGGTTCCTGGCCTCCGCCGTCCGCAACCTGCTCCGTATCGTCGACATGCAGCCCGGCTTCATGTACGCCGTTGGGGCCGTCACGATCCTGTTCACCCAACGCAACCAGCGCCTCGGCGATCTGGCGGCCGGCACCCTGGTGGTGCGGGAACGCCGGGCACCGCTGCCGTTCGCCCGGCCCGTTGTCCCCGACTTCGCCACCGCCGACCGCTACGCCGCCTGGGACGTCAGCAGCGTCACGGCCTACGAGCTTGTAACCGTGCGCCGCTTCCTCGAACGCCGCTGGCACCTCGATCCCGGCGCACGCAACCGCCTGAGCTGGGAGCTCGCCGAGCGCCTCCGCCCGAAGGTCGCCGGCGCCACTCCCAACCTCCACCCCGAGCAGTTCCTCGAGGCCCTCGCCGAAGCCAAAGCCTCCCGGGGGTAGCCACCCGGCGGGCGGGGCCTCTGCCGTTCCAGCGTGGACTGGGGGCGCTGATCAGGCGCCGACCTCTCGGCGGCCTTCGAAGGCCCGGCCGAGAGTGATCTCGTCGGCGTACTCCAGGTCGCCGCCGACGGGGAGGCCGCTGGCGATCCGGGTGACCTTCACGCCGAGGGGCTGGAGGAGGCGGGCCAGGTACATGGCGGTGGCCTCCCCCTCGATGTTGGGGTTGGTGGCGAGGATGACCTCTTTCACGCCTTCGTCGGACAGGCGGCCCAGCAGCTCCCGGATGCGCAGCTGCTCGGGGCCGATGCCCTCGATCGGAGAGATCGCGCCGCCCAGCACGTGGTAGAGGCCCCGGAACTCCCGGGTCCGTTCGACGGCGACGATGTCGCGGGCGTCTTCCACGACACAGATCAGCGAGGGGTCCCGGGTGTCGTCACGGCAGAAGCGGCACTGCTCCCCCTCGGCGATGTTGTAGCAACGCCGGCACCACGACACGCGCTCCTTGGCCTCGACGATCGCCTTGGCCAGGCGCTTGGCGTCCTCCGCCGGGAGGCGGAGCAGGTGGAAGGCGATCCGTTGGGCCGACTTCGGCCCGATCCCGGGAAGCCGGCCCAGCTCGTCGACCAGGTTCTGGACCGGGCCCTCGTACACGTGTCTCCCGGCGGGCGGCTACTGGCCGAAGAGATTGCCGAGCCCCGGCATGCCGCCGAGGGCGTTGGTGATCCCGCCGAAGCCCTGGGCCTGCAGTTCCTGGGCCTTGCGGAGACCCTCGTTGACGGCCGCCACGATCAGGTCCTGCAGCATCTCGACGTCGTCGGGGTCGACGGCGCCCGGGTCGATGGTGATCGACTCGAGCGTGCCGGAGCCGGTGACGACGGCCTTCACCGCCCCGCCACCGACCGAGGCCTCGACGGTCTCGGAGGCCAGCTTCTCCTGGGTGGCCATCATCT
>JAICGL010000207.1 GCA_025923175.1 Acidimicrobiia bacterium | reverse complement strand
CAGGATCCACCCCACCGCCGTGGCCAGGGCGTCCCAGAACGGGTTCTCCTCAATGGCGCACCAGACTGCCACGCCGGCTCGCCCGCCGGGCTTGAGGGCTCGCCGCATCTCGGCCAGCGCGCCGAGCCGGTCGGGGAAGAACTGCAGCCCCTGCTGGCAGAGCGCGATGTCGAAGGCGCCGTCGGGAACATCGAGTTCGTCGGCCGGGCATTGGCGGTACGTGATCGGGGCGGCACCTTCCAGTGCCGGCTTGCCCGCCGCGACCTCCAGCATGGCCGGACTGAGATCACAGGCCGTCACACTTCCCTGGAGGCCCAGCCGGGGGGCGACAAGCCTGGACACCGTTCCCGGGCCGCACGCGACGTCGAGCACCTTGAGACCGGGGGAGACGGCGACCCCATCCACAAGCACGTCGGCGAACGGGTTGAACAGCCGGGGCACGAGGATGTCGTCGTAAGCGATCATCGCGCTCACCGCCGCGGCGGCGAAGTTCGAACTCCAATCTGTGTTCGAGCCCATGGCGGTCAGTCTTGCCGATCGCGCCGCCCTCTCGCAGCGCCCGGTGGGTCAGCCCGTTTCGATGACGAGCTGAGGGCGGTTGCTGCTCGCGTCCTTGGAGCTGAAGTCGGCTCCGTCGGAGGATTCGGCCTTGAGGTTGAAGGTGTAGGTGCCGTTGCCGGTCACGGTCGTGGTCAAGTTGTACTCGACGTAGCGATCGGCCGAGATGCTGCCAAGGTTGGCGATGATCCCGCCGACCCTGGGCGGCTTGTTGTTCCAGGTGATCCCTGTCTCGCTCCACAAGACGTTGGGGTCGGCGCGGTACACCGCCGGTGCGTTGCCGGTGGGGTTGGTGACGTAGAACCGGAGCCGGGCCCGGGTGACGGTGCCGGAGATGCCCGAGACGTTGAACCGCAGGTAGGTCTCGATGACCGGAGAGTTGTCGGCTCCGAGGACCGGGCCGCCGCCGTAGTTCGAGTTCGGGCTGCCCTGCATGACCCGGGCATCGGCTTCGGGGGCAAGCGTGGTGCTGCCAGGCCCAGGCCCACCGGTCGTGCCCATCTCGACGACGAGTTGGGGGCGGTTGCCTGCGGCTTCTCTGGAGTTGAAGTCGGCTCCGTCGGTGGATTCTGCGCCGAGGTTGAAGGTGTAGGTGCCGTTGGCGGTGACGGTGCCGGTCACGTTGTACTCGACGTAGCGGCCGGCAGAGATGCTGCCGATGTTGGCGACGGCTCCGCCGATCCGCGCCGGTTTGTTGTTCCAGTTGATGCCTGTCTCAGCCCACAGGGCGTTGGGGTCGGCGCGATACAGGGCCGGTCCATTGCCGGTCGGGTCGGTCGCATACAGCCGTAGGCGGGCCCGGCTGACGGGGGCGGAGATGCCCGAGACGTTGAACCGCAGGAAGCTCTGCACCACTGGTGAGTTGTCGGCGTCGAGGAGCGATTGGGTTCCGAAATTCCCCGTTGGGCTGCCTTGCACGACCCTCGCGTCGGCCTCCGGCTCGAGGGTGATCGGGAGCGGAGGCGGCGGCGGAGGAGGCGGCGGAGGAGGTGGTGCGGAGGTGTGGCATCCCGTCGTCCCGGCGTCCACCACGGTGGCGCCATTCGCCCGGATGAACTGCCAGTCGTAGCTCGTGGGGTGCAGCGTGAGCTTCAGGACTCCGGCGTCGTCGCGGTAACGGAACTCGCTGTTGGGCATGGCCGTCCCGAAGCTCTCCAGGAACCGGCCGCCAGTGCCGACGGTGAACTGGCGGATCCCGTTGGGGTCGGCGTTGCCGGCGGTGTCCTGGAGCCCGAACCGCTCGTAGAGGTGCGAGTGGCCGTTGAGCACGACATCGGCACCGTAGGAGCGCAGGGTGTCCCAGAAGGGGATGTAGTCGTCGTCCTTGCCGTGGTGGCGAGCGCCGGATGTGAACCGGTGGCGGTGCCACACGGCGGCGATGCACTCGCGGGTATTCGACGCCAAGTCGTTGCGCAGCCACTGGAGCTGCGGCGAGTCCGGCCCGCAGCCTCCCGGGACATTGGCGCACTGGCCGTTGAGCGACACGACGTGCCACGACCCGATGTCGTAGCTGTAGTAGCCGGCCGGCGCCGCCCCGGCGGCGGCTCCGAAGTAGTTGAAGTAGGGCGTGGCACCCGGAGAGAACATCTCGTGGTCGCCGACGGCGGGACGGATCCTGGCCTTGTGCCGCCCCCAGGCGGGTTCGAAGCAGTTGGCGTACTCGGCGGCCGTCCCGTTTTCGTAGACGCTGTCGCCGGCGATGAACACCGTGCCCGGGATGTTGTCGAGGAGCCTTCCCGTCGCCTCGTCATTGCTGGCATCGCACCCGGCCACGTCGCCGGCGCCGACGAGGACAGGATCGGCGGCTTCGAGCGGCGCAACGACGGCGCCCACGGCTCGGGGCTCCACCGCCACGGCGGGCAGAGCGAGAAAGCCCGCAAGGCACACGAACAACGCGAGAAGGGATCGGCCCGGCACATCTGCGGGATTCGACCAAAGAGCGCGAGGTCCTTGCCAACGCCCCTATTTGCCCAAAGGGGACCGAAACGACGTCGTGCTCAATCGGGCACAGGATCGACGACGACGTTGCGAGGACGGCCGGCCACGAACGACTCGATCGTCTCGATCAACTGGTCGGCGAGCGTACGAAGGGACTGCTGGCTGGCCCAGGCCATGTGCGGCGTGATGATCAGGTTGGGCAGGTCGGAGGCTAAGAGCGGGGCTCCGTCGGGCGGCGGCTCGGCGGCCAGGCAATCGAGCCCGGCTCCGCCGATGCGGCCGGTCTTCAGCGCGTCGGCGAGCGCGACCTCGTCGACGATCCCGCCCCGGGCGCAGTTGATCAGCAGCGCATGGGGCCGCATGAGAGCGAACTCGGCGGCGCCGATCAGCCCCGCCGTCTCCGGCGTGAGCGGGCAGTGCAGGCTCACAACGTCACTGCGGGTCAGGAGTTCCTCGAACGGCACCCGACCCGGTCGGGGCGAGGCGCCACGCCGTTCCGCCACCAGCACCTCCATGCCGAGGGCGCCGGCGAGCCGGGCGACGGTCGCGCCGATCGACCCGAACCCGACGATGCCCATCACGTGGCCCCGTACCTCGAGCGGGAGGGGTTCCCGGAGCAGGCTGTAGCCGGGGGCGCGGCTCCAGCTCCCGTCGACGACAGCGCCGTGGTAGCCGAGTACGTCGCGCCGCAACGCCAGCATCAGGGCGACGACATGCTCCGCGACCGATTCGTCGCACCAGCTCCGGACGTTGGTGACGCACAATCCCCGCTCCCGGGCGGCATCGAGATCGACGCGGTCGACGCCGGTCGCGCACACCGCCACGAGCCGCAGGTCGGCTGCCGCCGGACCGGTGAGGACGGCCCGGTCGAGCCGAACCTGGTTGGAGATGACGATCGTCGCGCCTTCCAGACGTTCGCTCACCTGGTCGACCGGAGTTGTCGCGTACTCCACCCATTGATGAGCGAAGCGCGGTGGCCGGATGTCGGTCTGCAGCGCCTCCCGGTCGAGAAACACGATGCGCTCCACCGGTGAGCCTCAGCGCTCCCGGAAGATCGCGTGGAGCGCTTCGAAGCCGCCCGAAGCGATCGCCGGGCGGTAGCGGGGCGGGTCTTCGACCACTTCCACCACGTCGAAGCGCTCGCTCAAATAGGAGAAAGCCTCCTGTGATTCCATGCGAGCCAGCGGCGCACCCAGGCACGTATGGATGCCGGCGGCGAAGGCGACGTGGCGGTTGCCCGTCCGGCCGATGTCGAAACGCTCGGGGTTTTCGAAAGCGGCGGGGTCGTGGTTGGCGGCGATGTTCACCAGCAGGACCCGGTCGTTGAGTTCGATCTCCGTGCCGCCCAGCACCAGCGGCTGGCGGGCCCACCGGGCCGTCGCCCGCAGAGGCCCGTCCACCCGGAGGATCTCCTCGACGGCGTGGCGGACGAGCTCCGGCCGATCCTGCAGCCGGCGCCACTGGTCGGGGTTGCGCCAGAAAGCGGCGACGCCGTTCGAGATCAGGTTCATCGTCGTCTCGTGGCCGGCGAAGACGAGCAGCACGATGTTGGCCACGATCTCGTCTTCGGTGAAGCTGTCGTCGATGTCGCCCTGGGCGGCCAGGATGGCCGAGATCAGGTCGTCCTGCGGCCTCCGGCGCCGCTCATCCACGACTGACCGGACGTACTCGAACAGGGACCGGGCGCCCTCCTCCGCCTTGCGGTCGCGGTCCGGGTCGTGGCCGTGCACGAACACCACGCCGCTCAATTGGTCGGACCACTGCTTCACCGACTCCCGGGCCTCGCCGGGGATCCCGAGGTATTCGCAGATGACCATCACCGGCAGGTGGAAGGCGAACCCTCCGAGGAAGTCGACCGGCTCGTCAGCCGGCAGCGCCTCGATCAGGTCGGCCACCAACTGCCGGGCCCGTGGCCGGAGCAGCTCGACGCTGCGCGGGATGAACGCCCGATTGAGCAAGGTGCGCACCCGGGTCTGGTACGGCGGATCCCGCCACACAAAGGACTGCGAGAGCACCTTGTAGATGTACTCGTGCAGGCTCGGGTCCTGGAGGGCGTAGTCCTCACCCCACGGCCCGGCCATGCGGTCCGACGACAGCTGCTCGTGGGCCCGGAACCCGGCGGTGACGTCGTCGTAGCGGGTGACGATCCACCCGTTCCAGCGGGGGTTGAAGTAGACGCAAGAGTGCTCGCGCAGCGCCCCGTAGAACTCGCGCGGCGAGTTCACCGCAAGGTCGCTGAGCAGATCGTCGAAGTCGATCCGCCGAGACTATCCGTGCCTTACTCGTAGCGGAGCGCCTCGATCGGGGTCAGCTTGGCGGCCCGGTTGGCGGGATAGGCGCCGAAGAACACGCCGACCATGGCCGAGACGGCGAACGACACCACGATCGAACCCGGCGAGACGACCGGCTCCAGCGGGCCGACCTTGAGTTGGGCGAATCCCAACCCGACGCTCACGCCGAGCGCTCCACCGATCAAGGCGAGGAGCACCGCCTCCACCAGGAACTGGCTCAGGATGTCGATCCGCTGCGCGCCGAGCGCCTTGCGGATCCCGATCTCCCTCGTTCGTTCCGTCACCGTCACCAGCATGATGTTCATGACGCCGATCCCGCCGACGAACAGGGAGATGGCGGCGACCGCGGCGAGCAGCAGGCTGAAGACGAGGGCGGCCTGCTGGCCGGTCTTGAGGAGGCTCGCCTGGTTGAAGATCTGGAAGTCGAGCGGCTGCCCCGGCCCCAGCTTGTGCGTGCCGCGCAGGATCCGGACGGCTTCGGCCTGCGCCGAGTCGGTGTGCTCGCGAGACGCCGCCTGGATGGCGATCAGGGTGTAGCTGTCGACGTTGCCGACCAGCGTGGCCCGCACCGTGGTCAGTGGCGCGATGACCACGTCGTCCTGGTCGCCGATGCCGCTCGACCCCTTCTTCTCCAGCAGACCGATGACGCGGAACCGCACGCCGTTGAAACTCACCTGCTGCCCGACGGGGTTGAATCCCTTGCCCCACAGGCCATCGGCCACGGTCTGGCCCACGATGGCGACCTTGGCGTGGTTCGCCTGTTCGGCGTCGTCGAAGTGCCGGCCGGCCGAGAGGGTGGCGTTGCGGACCTCCATGTAGTTCGGCGTGGCGCCGATCAGGTTCTGGAGGGCGTAGGTCGTGCCGTCGGCGACGGCGGTGGCGTTGGTCTGAATGGTCGGAGCCACGTTGATGATGCTCGGCGCGTTCGTCCGGTCGGAGAGGGCGTCGACGTCGGTCTGGGTCAGACGGATCCGGCGGGCGTTGGTGCCGCCGCGGTCCTGCCCGCCCCGGCTCTGCTGCGGAAAGACGTAGACCGCGTTCGAGCCCAGGGTCTCGATCTGATGCTGGACGAGGTTCGAGATGCCCGTCCCCACCGCCACCAGCAGGATGACGGCCGCCGTGCCGATCAGGATGCCGAGCATGGTGAGCAACGACCGCATCCGGTTGGCCAGCATGCCCCGCAGAGCGACACGAATGCTGTCGATTGTCACCGCGATCTCACCCCCCGGCTGGCGATCGACCGCTGCTGCAATGAAATTGTGAGGCTCCCCAGCCAGAAATCATCTTACGTCACAGTGGCACTAAGTGCCAGGAGGCACCTCGTAGTGTGGTGCGCCATCACCCAAAGCGGTCAGCGTACTGGGCCACGAACTCGGCGACGGACTGTGCCGGCTTCCCGGTCAACGACTCCACGGTGTCGGTGGTCCGGTCGTAGCGGTTCTGGGAGTGCAGGCGAGCCATCGTCAGGAGGTGCTGCTCGACGTGGGGCGGCAGGCCGACCTTGGAGACCTCGGCCGCCCATTCGTCGAACGGTACGTCCACGGGCGTGATCGTCCGCCCGAGGCCGCGGGAGAACTCCTCGGCCAGCCCGGCCATGTCGAGCACCTGGGGGCCGGTGAGCTCGTACGTCTGTCCGATGTGGAATGCGGGATTCTCCAACACCGCCGTCACCACCCGGGCGACGTCCACTGCCCCGACCGGCGATGTGCGGCCCGTCCCGAAGGGGAGCCGCAACACCCCCTGCTCGGCCACGGAACGGGCGGAGAGCACGGTGAGCAAAGGGTTCTCGAGGAAGATCGTGGGCCGGACGTGCACCACCGGAAGCTCGGACCAGTCGAGGATCTGCTCGGCCAGGAAGTGCAGCCGCTGGTGGCGGGACTCCTCCGTGCTCACCGGTGTCATCTGGGACACCGTCATCTGCGAGATCGAGACGAGGACCTCGAGTCCACCGGCCGCCCGCGCCACGGAGGCGACAGTGGCAGCCGCCTCGAGGTACGCCGCCGCCACACTCATGCCGAAGTACACCCGGCGGCAGCCGTCGAGCACCCGGGCGACGTCGGCCGGGTTGGTCAGGTCGCCGGCGACGACCTCGGCGCCGAGGGCCCGGAGCGGCGCCGCCCGTTCGTCGTCGTGATGGACCATGGCCCGGACGGGGTGGCCCTGTTCCATGAGGAACCGGACCACCATGCCGCCGACCCCGCCGACCCCACCGCCGGCGCCCGTCACGAGGATGGGTGTGTCCTGAGCCATAGCGCCTCCTCCAAGTCAGT
>JAICGL010000206.1 GCA_025923175.1 Acidimicrobiia bacterium | reverse complement strand
TGCACGACGATGCGGAGGTTGGCCTTCCCGGCCTGCTGGCCGAGACCGAGCGGCTCGTCGCCGCCGGCCGTGACCGGATCCGGGAGCGCGGGCAGATCCTGCCCGGTGTGCCCGCGCTCTTGGAGCGGTTGCAGCGCTCGGGCGCGGTGCAGACCGTCCTGACCGGCAACACCGCAGCCAACGCCGCCGTCAAACTCGACGCCTTCGACCTTCCCCGTTGGCCCGACCTGGAAGTCGGCGCCTACGGCAGCGACAACGCCGACCGCAACGCCCTCGTCGAGGTGGCCCTCTCCCGTATCGAGCGCAACTACGGGCCCGTCGACCGTTCCGGCGTCTGGGTGATCGGCGACACCCCCCTCGACGCCGCCTGCGCCCAGGCCGGCGGCGTCCACTGCCTCCTGGTCGCCACCGGCTTCGCCCCCCGGGCGGCCCTCGACACCGCCGGCGCCGATCACGTCGTCGACGACCTCACCGACACCGAATCAATTCTGGCGCTGCTCGGGCCCTAGAGTGCCCGGATGCCGACGTGGCTGGCGGGATCAGTGGTGTTCTTCACGTCCGGGGCTGTGCTGGTGCTCGAGATTTTGGCCGGGCGGTTGCTGGCCCCGTACGTCGGGGTGCGTCTGGAGACCTACACCTCGGTGATCGGTATCGTCCTGGCCGGGATCTCGCTGGGCACATGGCTGGGCGGCCGCCTGGCGGACCGGGTCGATCCTCGCAAGACGCTGGGCCCGCTGATGGTTGGCGGCGGCGCCTTGGCGATGCTGTCGCCGGCGGCTGTGCATGGCGCAGGCCATCCGAGCCTCGGTGCGGCCGACGACATCATCGGTCTGGCGACCGTCGGGTTCTTCCTCCCCGCCGCGGTCCTCAGCGCGGTGCACCCCACGATCGTGAAGTTGCAGTTGCGGGACCTCGAGGTCACCGGTTCGGTCGTCGGGCGCCTGTCGGCCGTCGGTACAGCCGGCGCCATCGTCGGCACGTTCGTGGCGGGCTTCGTGCTGGTGGCCGCCGCCGCCACCAGCACCGTGATCATCGCCGTCGGGGTCGCCCTGGTGGTCACCGGTCTCGGGTTGTGGGTCGGCCTGGCCCGGCCCCGACCACCGGCGACGCTGCTGTGCGTGGGCCTCGCGGTGGCGGCTGGAGCGGGCACGGTCGGCGCCGTGTCGGACGGGCCCTGCGACGTCGAGACCCGCTACCACTGCGCCCGGATCATCCCCGATCCGGCAAGGCCGGGCGGGCGATCCCTCTGGCTCGATATCACGCGGCACAGCTACGTCGACGTGAACGACTCGAGGCACATCGAGCTGCGCTACGCCAAGAACTTCGCCGACGTGATCGCTGCGGACCGCCCGTCCGACGCTGCGGAACGGCGACCGTTCGACGCGCTGCACATCGGCGGCGGCGGGTTCACCATGCCCCGCTACCTGAGGGCCGTCTATCCCGGTTCCCGGCACGTCGTGTTCGAGCTCGACCCCGAACTCGTCGGACTGGCTCGCGAGCACCTTGCGCTCGTCACCGGGCCGGACCTGCGAGTTGAGGTGGGCGACGCCCGCCTGCTGACCCGCCGCCTGCCCGACGATTCGCAGGACCTCGTCGTCGGCGACGCCTTCGGCGATCTCAGCGTTCCCTGGCATCTGACGACCCGCGAGTTCCTGAGCGACGTCAAGCGGGTGATGCGACCCGACGGGCTCTACGTCTTGAACCTCATCGACTACCCGCCGCTGCGCTTCGCCCGCGGCGAGGCCGTCACGCTGGCCGCCGTCTTCTCCCACGTGGCCGTCCTCGCCCCGCCGTCCAGCCTCGCCGGCGACCAGGGCGGCAACTTCGTGCTGGCCGCCTCGGACCGCCCCTTCGACCACGCCCGCCTCGACGCCCTCATCCGAGCCCGCAACGGTCAGGAGAAGGTGGCCCTCGACGGCGAGGCCACCAGGTTCGCCGACGACGCACGCGTCCTCACCGACGACTACGCCCCCGTCGACCAGTGGCTCGCCCGCTCCCGCAGCGGACGGTGAAGCGCCGGCAGCCCGGCGGTCAGCGCTGGGATACCCCAGGCGGTGGTCCGCCCAGTTGGAGGATCATGCCCAGGCGGTCTCGCACCGCCTCGCATTCGACGATCCTGCCATTTGCCACCCGGAAGTAGTCCACAAACAAAAGGTCGAGGGTCTGCCCCGACGGGGAGATCGTTCCCAGTGGCGTGGCGAGTTCGCCCAGGTGGGTGCCCTTGAACCGGCCGGTCACGTAGACCTGGTCGCCGGACTCGACGACGCGGATCAGTTCCATCCGGCTGTCCGGTAAGGCATGTTTCAACGCCTGTGCAGCGGCGCCGTGCTTGGTGTTGTCCATCGGCCCGGCCGGCGTAATGGCGATGCACTGCGGTGCGAAGCAGGCCATCGCCCCGTCGATGTCACCGGTCCCGAATCGCTCGAAAAACCGTTCCGCAACCTCTCTCGCCTCTCCCATACCGTCACTCCCCGGGGATCACCGTCAGACCAAGAACGTGTGCTAGGCAGCTGTCAGGGCTTCAGGAAGACTTTGAGCGTCGGTTCGGCCTCGTTTTCGAGGGTCAGGCGGTCGACTTCACGGTCGAAGGAGAAGGCGAAGATCGCGGCCGAGTCGTCGCAGACCGTGGCTGGGAGCCGGCGGGCGTGGGTGGTGCTGACCTCGGCGCCGAACGAGCGGCGCACACCGTCCATCGTGACGACCACCCAGCGTTCCCCTGAGGCGGCCTGGACGTAGGGCGGGGAGGTGACCGTGAAGGAGACGACCACCTCGTCCGGGCCGCCGTCGGCCACCTTCACCTCCGACACCGTCACCCCGTCGGTCACCTTGCCCAGCGGCCCAGCCTTGGGACGGGCGGGATCCGTGCGGGGCTGCGAGCATTCGCCGTCGGTGTCCCTCGGAACGTTGTCGGGGAAGGCCAGGCCAGCGGCCGGTACCGAGGTGGTGGTCGATGAGGAGGCCTCCGGCGACGAGGAGTTGGATTCTCCGCAGCCGGCGACGACAAGCAGGGCGGCCAGGCCGAAGGCGATGCGTCGCATGCGGGTCAGATTGCCAGGGCGGGCCTGGTACGCATGGCATTTCGCAACAGGACGCATCCTGGCCATCCTAAGATCCGGCCGATGCTGCTGGTGACGGGCGCTACCGGTTACGTGGGGTCAGCTCTGGTTGCCCTCCTGACGGATGCCGGCCTGCCGGTGCGGGCGACCATCCGGAGCGAAGCGCGTGCTTCGGTGCTGCCCGAGGGAGTGGAACGCGTCGTCGCCGACATCGGCGATGAGGAGTCACTCGTCGCGGCGATGCGAGGTTGCGAAGGGGTGTTCCATCTGGCCGCGTCCCTCGGGCCCCTGCCGGAGGACACGCGGCGGTCCAACGTCGACGGCACGGCCCGGGTCCTGGCGGCCGCGGCCCGGGCCGGGGTGCGGCGGGTGGTCTTCACGTCGAGCAGCGCCGCGATCGTTGCCGCCGACGGACTGGTCAGCGAACAGGCGCCGAACGAAACGGCGCTCGTTGACCCGTACTCCACGAGCAAGGCGGAAGCCGAAGGGCTCGTCTTCGCTGCCGTGGCCGAGGGCCTCGACGCGTGCATCGTGAACCCTGTCAACGTGTACGGGCCGAGCCCGTACGGCTCGGGCAGCTACAACGGCCTGTTCCTGGCCGCCGCTCAAGGAGAGGTCACCGAGATCGTCGATGCGCCGGTCGGGTGGGTGCTGGCCGAGGACGTTGCCCGGGGCCACCTCCTCGCCTTCGAGAAGGGCGAAGCGGGGCGGCGCTACGTGCTGTGCGGCGAGGTGGCCCCCTTCGGTTACGTCCTCGGGCGCTTCGCCGAGTTGGTGCGAAGCACCCGTCGCGTCACGGCTCTGCCGCCCGGCACGACGTTGCCCGAGGACGCCACGCTCTTCGCCCGCCGTTCCGAGGTCTACGGCAAGCTCGGCGCGGTGCACATCGACGACGCCCAGGCCCGGGCCCTGGGCTTCGCCCCCAGAGGTGTCGACGAAGGCCTCTCCCTCACCGCCGCCTGGCTGGCGGAGCGCTGAGACGCTGAGTCGCCCGACGTGCTCTTCACCTGAACCTGAGAAGAATCCGGAGGCGACGCGTGACGGACGAGACCGACGACAAGGAGCAGAAGCCGGACGAACGCTCGCCAAAGAGGCGCGACGACTCGGAAAAGGGGCTCGGCCTCGAGATGGCGCGCCTCTTCGGTCTCAATCCCAAGCTGATGATGACGCCGAAACCAGCTCCTCAGAAGCCTCCCGAGCCGGCTGACGACGAGGACGACGAAGGTCAGCCCGGCGCCTGACGCATTTCGATTGCCGGGCCCGGGAGACTCTGTCAGCATCGTCGCTCGTGAGCTCCGACTTCGCCGTCGACGGGCCGACCGGCCGGTCGGCGATGCGGCTGGTCTTGGCCGAAGACAGCGTCCTGTTTCGCGAGGGGTTGTCCCGGCTCCTCGAGGAGGCGGGTTTCGAAGTCGTGGCCGTGGCCGGTGACGCCACCGGAGCGTTGGAACTTGTCGACAAACACCGTCCCGACGTCGCCGTGCTCGACGTCCGCATGCCGCCGACCCACACCGACGAAGGTTTGCGGGCGGCCTGCGACATCCGTCTCCGATACCCGGAGGTCGGGATTCTCGTGCTGTCCCAATACGTCGAGACGTCCTACACAGCGAGGCTCATGGCCGAAGGGACGGAAGGGGTGGGATACCTCCTCAAGGACCGGGTTTCGAACGTGACCGAACTCGCCGAAGCGGTGCGTAGGGTCGGCTCCGGTGGATGCGTGGTCGATCCCCAGGTCGTCAGCCGCCTGCTGGGGCGGAGGCGGCCGGCCAGTGGGCTCGACCGGTTGAGCGAGCGGGAGCGCGCCGTGCTGGCCCTCATGGCCGAGGGCCGGTCGAACCATGCCGTGGCCCAGGGACTCTTCATGAGCGAGAAGACCGTGGAGTCCCACGTGCGAACGATCTTCACAAAACTCGACCTCGCCCCGGCAGGGGATGACCACCGCCGTGTCCTGGCCGTCCTCGAGTACCTCCGGGCCGGTCCACCGGAGTCGGCGGTCGACGGCCGGGACGATCAGCCCACCAGCCGCTGACGGGGCGGGACGAGCGCCACCGCTTCGGCGAGGCTCGCTGCCTCGATCATCAGAAGGTCGTCGGTCCCGCCTTCGTCGACGTCCTCGGGAAGGTTGCAGATCCTCCGGTTCCCGGCCGTGACCGTGCGGCCGAGCCACTCCAGGTCGTCTTCGCCGGTCAGGTGGCCGGCGATGGCCATGAGCCACGCCGCCCGCAGGGGATCGGCCGTCCCGACCGACACGACGACATCGCGGATGTTGTCGAGACCGATGCCGATGAGGACACCGGCGTCGCGCAGCCATCCGATGGGTGCGAGCCCGCGGGCGCCGCAGGACCGCCCCTGAAGGCAGAGGTTGCTCACGGGACAGACGACGACCGCCACCCCCGCCGCCGCCAGTGCCTCGGCCTCCGCCCGGGCCACCGACTCCGGGCGCCGGGCGAGGCTACAGCAATGGTGGGCGGTCGCCCGCCCGGTCAGGCCGGCGTCGGTGACGGCGGCGGCGAGGACAGCGAGCGTGTTGTGGGCCGGGTCGTCGGTCTCGTCGACATGGAGGTCGAGTCCGATGCCGAGTTCGGCGGCCAGGAGAGCAGCGGCGCGGGTGGCCGAGACCGGATCGTCGGCCCGCCACGGGGCACCTCCGACCGCCACCGCCCCTCGTGCGGCCGCCTCCCGAATACAGGCGGCGACCTCTCGGGCGTCGAGGTTGGCGCTGATCGGCATGGCGACCTGACGGACCTCGACGCCCGGAACACTGGCGGCAGCCTTCTCCACGGCCTCCCACGCCCGGAATTCCAGCGGCCCGCCCACCGCGGTGTGGGTGCGGACATGGCCGACCCCGGCGTCGTAGAGCAGATCCAGGGCTCTGCGACCGCCCGGGCTCAGCGCCTCGACCGTCATCCGATCGATCGATCCGAGGAAGCGTTCGACCGCCTCGTCCAACGATCCGCTGCGGTTCCATCCCGTGACGGCGGTGCTGAAAGCGCGGTCGAGGTGGGCGTGGGGTTCGGCGAAGGTGGGCACGATCAGACCCGCGTCGGGCATCCACCGATCCTCGCGCCCCGACCGGCCGATTGTCTTCAGGGTTGACCCTGAGTCGACCCGCCCCGAAGAACCGGGCTGGCCCCGATGTAAGGGGCGGAGGCGATCCCTAGTGTCGGTCCGGCGGGGGTGAAAGGTGGCGCCGGCCATGCAACATGAACTGGCCATGAGGTTGCTCGTCGAGCAGCGGTCTGAGCAATTGATCCGGCAGGCGGAGCGCGACAATCGGGTTGCCGGGCTGCGGCCGGCCCCCGCAGTCGTGTTCCGCCGGCTCCTTGGAAGGGTCGCGGCGGGCCTATTGGCACTGGTGAGGCCCGAAGCGGCATTCGGGAGTTGCGCCGTCGACTCCGTGCGTGATCCGGCGCGAAATCGCTGACGGCATCGCCGTCGGAGGGCCTGCCGCTACGGGTAAGTCGCTTGACTCGTCGCGCCCGTTACTCCAAGACTTCGAATGTGACCCCGGAGGCCGCCCGACCGAAACCGCAGCAGCACGACGTCCTCTGGGCGGCTGAAGTCGCGGTGCTGGCGATCGCATTCGCTCTCTCCTCCCACCTCGGTGTCTATCTCCGCCATGAAAACCCCCTTTCGCCGGTGTGGCCCGCGTCGGGTGTGGCGCTGGCGGGATTGCTCCTCTTCGGGCGACGGGCCTGGCCCGGGATCCTGATCGGCGGCTTGCTTGTCAACGACTCAGACACCATCACGGGCCTACCGTCCTTCGGCGTGCATGTCGGGCAGACCCTGGCCCCGTTGGCGGCTGCCTCCCTCCTGAAGGTGTTCGGCTTCGACAACGGAATGAACCGCGTCCGGGACGTCCTGCAACTCGTCTTCGTGGGCGGGGGCGCCAGCGTCATCAATGCAGCCATCGGCAGCACGATTCTCGTGGCGGACGGCGTTACCCCCTCCGGCCAATGGTTCGAGTTGGGGTGGACCTGGTGGGTCAGCGATGGGATGGGAGCCATCCTCCTCGCGCCGTTGTT
>JAICGL010000205.1 GCA_025923175.1 Acidimicrobiia bacterium | reverse complement strand
TCACCGGAATTGCCACGCTGGGAGGTCGTTGACCTAGCCTTACCTTCAGTCGAGGATCAGAATCTTGATGGAGCTCTCGCAGCGGAGCCGCGACATCATCGACTTCGAGCGGACCTGGCGTGCCCTGCCCGGCACGAAGGCACAGGCGATCCGTGAGCGGTTCGGGATGTCCGACTCCCGCTACTACCAGCTGCTCAACGACATCCTCGACGAGCCGAGCGTCGCCGCCTACGACCCGCTCGTGGTCAAGCGTCTCCGCCGCCACCGCGATCGTCGCCGGCGGGCCCGCTTCGACCGTCAGTACGGCGGGTCCGAATCCCGGTGACTGACATCACGGCGCCGGGGGAGCGCCGACGCAAAGCCGCAGCGATGGGGCCGGCCGGCCGGGACCCGGAGTCTCCTGACGTGCGCAGCGAGGCGGCCTCGGCCCGGCGGCGAGCGGCCGCGGGCTCCTCCTTCACCCGCTCGTTCCTCGGCGCCTTCGCCCGGGGGACGGGCCTGATCGCCGTGGCGCTCGTCATCGGCGTCGTCCTCCTGCAGTGGAGCGACGCCGGCACTGACGCCGCCGCCGGGGGCGCGCCGCCACCGATCGGGACCCCGGTGGCGCCGCCGGAGACGACCACGACCACGACGGCGCCGGCCGGTCCCAAGGCACCCGCGGACCTGGCGGTGCTTGTCCTCAACGCCACGGGCAAGAACCAGCAGGCCAAGCCCATGTCCGACCGGCTGGGGGTCGTGGGCTACCGGACGCTCACGCCCGGCAACGCCACCCGCCGCCCCGACAGCGTCGTGCTGTGCAAGGCGGGGTTGGACGAGGAGGCAGCGGCACTGGTGGCGGCGACCGGCCTGCCGGCCACTACCGGGCCGCTCGACGAGGCAGCCGCCTCCGGCATGGAGGGGGCGTCGGAGGCCGACTGCGTGGTGATCATCGGCGCCCGCTAGGGCCCGGGGCCCAGCCGCGGCTCAACAGCCGATTGCCACGAGTCGGAATTACATGCGTGTAACACTGAGCGGATTGTGTTGAAGCAGCGACAGGCGTGGATCGCCGTGGCCTGTGCCGCCGGCATGCTCCTCAGCGGGAGCCCAGCCGCGCAGGGCGCCAAGCGGCGGCCCCGTCCTCCGCAGCAGGTGGGAGAGCTCGAGCGCCAGCGAGACGACGCCAGGCGCAAGCGTGACGAGGCGAGGCGCAAGGCGGAACAGGTCCGCCGTGACCTCGACCTGGCCCAGGCGTCGGAGACGGAGCTCGAGAAGCACCTCGAGGAGATCGCCGCCGATCTGGTCGACCGTCAGGCGGAGGCCGCAGCCGCCCAGTCCGACGCCGACCAGGCGGCTGCGTCGGTGGTCAAGATCACTGCCGACATCGCCGCCCTCAAGGTGGAGTTGGCCCACCGCAAGGAGATCTTCAACCGGCGGGCGGTCATCGCCTACATGGGCGGCGAGGGCCGCCCGCTCGACGACCTGTCCCTGGCCGGCCAGCTGCTGTCGCTGCCGTCCGACCTGACCGACGCCGCCCGGCGGACGGAGATCGTGAAGGGCGTCTCGCAGCAGGACAACGACGCCTACGACCGCCTCATCGAGACGCAGGACAAGCTGGCCCACGACGAGGTGGCCCTGATCGCAGCCCGGGACCGGGCGTCGAAGCGGTCGGCCGACGCCAAGGCGGCGGTGCAGTCCGTGGCCCTGCTGAAGAAGGACCAGGAGAAGGCCAAGGCCGTACTCGACCAGCGGATCGCGGCGTTGACCGCCGAGGCCGACGCCCTCGCCGCGGAGCAGACCAAGCTCGAGGACCTGATCCGCCAGCGCCAGGCGGCCGTCGAGGCCGCCCGCCGGGCCCGGGAGGCGGCCGGGCAGGCTGCCGGCAACGGCCTGAGCCGACTGCCCCGGGCCGGTTCCGGCGTGTCGCCCAGCGGCTTCATCTGGCCGGTGCAGGGCCCGGTCACCTCCGGCTACGGCCCCCGCTGGGGCCGCATGCACACCGGGATCGACGTCGCCGCCCCTAGCGGCACCCCCCTCCGCGCCGCCAAGGCCGGCGAGGTGATCTACGCCGGCTGGCTCGGGGGCTACGGCAACACGGTCCTGCTCGACCACGGCGAAGGCGTGGCCACCCTCTACGGCCACCAGTCCCGTATCGCCTCCACCGAGGGCCAGATCCTGAACCAGGGCGACGTCCTCGGATTCGTGGGCACCACCGGCCACTCGACCGGCAACCACCTGCACTTCGAGATCCGGGTCGACACGAAACCCCGCAACCCCCGCCCGTATCTCCCGTAGCGCTGCCAGACTCGCGGCCTTGGCTGTCGCCCTCGTCTGCCCGGACAAGTTCCGGGGCACGCTGTCCGCCGCCGGAGCGGCCGAGGCGCTGGCTCGCGGCCTGGAGGCGGCCGAGCTCGACCGCCGCCGCTTCGACGAGGTCCGGCGGCTCCCCTTGGCGGACGGCGGCGAGGGCACCCTCGATGCCCTCCTCGCCTCCCAGGGCGGCTCCCGCCGGCACGCCCCCGTCACCGGGCCGCTGGGCGATCTCGTCGAGGCCGAGTGGGGCCTGCTGCCCGATGGCACCGGCGTGGTCGAGTCGGCAAGGGCCAGCGGCCTGGCCCTGGTCGACGGGCCCAACGATCCCCTGGCCGCCAGCAGTCGGGGAACGGGCGAACTGATCCGTGCCGCCGTCCGCGGCGGTGCCAAACGCATCCTGGTGGCCGTCGGCGGTTCGGCCATGACCGACGGCGGCCTCGGCGCTGTGGACGCCCTCGGCTGGTCCCTGAAAGGGCTCCAGGTGACGGTGGCCTGCGACGTCACGACGCCGTTCCTCGACGCCGCTCGGGTCTTCGGCCCTCAGAAGGGCGCAACCGCTGCCCAGGTCGCGTTACTGACCCGTCGCCTCGAACGCCTGGCTGAGGTGTACCACCAGCGCACCGGCTGTGACGTCCTCACCCTGGAGCACGCCGGCGCCGCCGGAGGCCTGGCCGGCGGCCTCGCCGCCCTCGGCGCCCGCCTGGAACCCGGCTTCGAGGTCGTTGCCCGCGCCGCTGGCTTCGAAGCCGCCCTGGATGGCGTCGACCTGGTCCTGACCGGCGAAGGGCGCTTCGACCGCACGAGCCTCGACGGCAAGGTGACCGGCGGCGTGCTCGAGTGGTCGGCGAGTGAAGGAGTCGCCCACCGGGCGGTCGTGGCCGGCCAAGTCGCCGATGATCTCAAGGCCGCGGCTGGCGAGGAAGGCGCAAGGACGTCCGAAGCCTCTCAACCGGGTGCGGGCGTCGAGGGTCTCCTCGCCGACGTCCTCGTTCTGTCGCTGGTCGACCGGGTATGGCAAGAGGGCGAGGCGTGGGCCCGGGCCGGTTTACTGGCCGAAGAAGCCGCCGTCGAGGTGGGCCGCTGGGCTCTGGAGCGCCTGACCCGCCCGACCTGAGCACCACCTGTCGTGCCCAAGGGCTTATAGGACCCCTGGCCACCGCCGGTCGTGCTGCGGAACCCGGGCGAACCGCTCGGGAAGCCGCTGACCTCGACGAACGTCCCATTACCCTGGCCTTGATGGCGGGTCAGGGAACGGACGGGATACGGCGGGCCGGGTCGGTGGCCTGGGCGTTCGTCGGGCTGGCCGTGGCCATCGCCATCGTGGGCTGGGTGGCATGGAAGGTGGCGGTCATCTTCCCGCCGCTGATCCTCGCCGCGGCGATCGTCTTTATCCTCAACCCGTTCATCTCCCGGCTCCAGCGACGGGGGATCCCCCGCCTGGCCGGCGTGGCCTTGACCTACTTCGGGTTTCTGGCCGTGGCCGTCCTCATCGGGCTGGTCATGTACCCCGCCGTCCATGACCAGGGGGAGAACCTGGCCGACCGTTGGCCGCAGATCCGCACAAAGATGGAGAGCTGGGTCGACGACCGGGCCGAGAGCTTCAAGGGCACGCCGCTCGAGTTCGACCGCCAGAGGGTGACCGAGTCGTTCTCCAACACCGACGTGTCGGTCCGGGACCAGATCGACCAGGTGGCCAAGGTGGGCGTGAAGGTCTTCCACGTCCTGCTGGTCATGATCCTGACGCCGATCTTCGCCTTCTACCTGCTGGTCGACCTGCCTCACCTGAAACAGGTGGCGGACGGGCTGATTCCCGGTCCCGCCCGCCCCGAGGTCCTCGCCCTGGCCCGGCGCATGAACGCAGCCGTGGGCGGCTTCTTCCGGGGCCAGTTGGTCGTCGCCCTCATCGTCGGGACCCTCGCCAGCATCGGCCTCCTGATCATCGGCCTGCCGTTCTGGCTGCTGATCGGGATGGTGGCCGGTTTCTTCAACGTGATCCCGCTCGTCGGGCCCTACATCGGCGGGGTGCCGGCGCTGGTCATCGCCCTCACCACCAAGGAACCGATCACGGCGGTGTGGGTGATTTTGATCATGGTGACCGTCCAGCAGATCGACAACCACTTCATCTCGCCGCTGGTCATGCAACGGGTGGTGAAGCTCCACCCCGTCCTCGTCATGCTGGCCCTGCTCCTCGGCGGCACCCTCGGCGGCTTTTTCGGCCTGCTGGTCGCCGTGCCGACCGCCGCCATCCTCAAGATCCTGATGGGCCACCTGTGGCGGGTCCACGTCCTCGGCCACCCGATCGAGCAGTACGCCGATGAAAGCGAAGCCGAGGACAGTACGCCGACTCCCGGCGGGATCGTCCGCGAGGTCGTCTAGTGCCGCGTCAGGCAACGTCTCCCTTGTTGGGGCTGGTTGTCTGATCCTCGCCGTTGGTACGGGCGAGCGACTCCCCTCGTTGGGGGCGGGCCGCGGCGGGCCAGGACCCTTCGTCGTGTTCCGTTCGGCGGAGCCGATGGCGGGTGCGGCGAGGGTCACGCCGGGACAGGCCGGTGCCGGGTAGGTGTCGGCCAGCAGACGAGACGCACGACCAGCGGTGCAGCCCCAGCCGTGGTCGGTAGTTGGAGACGCCGGCCGGTCAAGGTGAAAGTGCCGTGGTAGTAGCGCGACGGCACCAACGCCCGGCGACGACGAGGAAATCTGACGTCGACATCGCCTGCCGCCCGCCGCTTGGCTGCCGCGAACCAAGCATCCGAATAGCGACGCAGGACCGAGCGGGCCCCGACCGACGACAACTCCCCGAACGTCCCCGGCCCCGCCGCCGCCAACTCCCGACACAGCGCCTGATACCCCACCAGGGGCGCATCCCCCCGGCGCCTCCGCTGGCCATTCAGCTCCAGGATGCACGCCCAGACATCCCCCGCCGAGCGCAACAACCCGAAACAACGCCGCCGCTGCCCAGGCGTCACCCGCAACGCCACCCGGGCCGTGCGATGCACCACTGGAACCGACAATGACCGTCGAGGCACCCCCGCATTATCCCGATCGGGTACGACAGTTCAGGCCGGGCAAACCAAGCCGGGAACCGGTACTAGCTCGAGGAGTTGTCGGTGGTGCCGGTCTTCTCCGCCCAGCGCTCGTGGTGGAGCGCTTCGGAGAGGGGGCGGCGCTGGCGCCAGCCGTGGCGCTCGAGGTCGGGGGTCTCCTCGAGGTGGCTGACGGGTCCGAGGCAGAGCCAGGCGACCGGCCGGACGCCTTCGGGGATGCCGAGGAGCTCGGAGACGAACCCCTCCCGGTAGAAGGACACCCAGCCCACGCCGAGGCCCTCGGCGGTGGCGGCGAGCCAGAGGTTCTGGATGGCCAGGCAGACGGAGTAGAGGCCGGCGTCGGCGATGGCGTGGCGGCCGAGGACGGCGGGGGCGCCCCGGCCGGCGTCGTAAGTGACGACGACCGACAGGGTCGACTCCATGACGCCGTCGATCTTGATGCCGGCGAAGACCTCGGCCCGGTCAGGCGGGAGGGTGGCGGCGAAGACGGCCCGCTCGACGTTGATGTGGTCGACGAAGGTCTGCTTGGTGGCGACGTCGGAGACGAGGACGAAGTCCCACGGCTGGCTGAGCCCGACGCTGGGGGCGGCGTGGGCGGCGGCCAGCACCCGCTCAAGCGCCTCGGGGTCGATCGGGGCGCCGGTGAACTGGCCCCGCACGTCGCGCCGACGGTGGATGGCCTCGTAGAGGCTCGTGAGGGTCCGCTCCGCGCTTACCGAAGGCATGGCTATGGCATCGACCCTAACCCGATGGACCTTGAGGGCGCGTCTGACCCCTTTGTGTCGCCGCCCGGCGGGTCAGCGGTCGTCGAGGAGCTGGTGGACCACTTCGGCGAAGCCTTCGCCGTGGGTCGCTTTCGTGACCTCCACTCCCGAGTCGGGCTCGAGGACCCAGGCGAGGGAGGGGTCCTTGTCGAGACCGTTGCGGACGAGGAAGCAGCGGCCCACTTCGCCCCGGCAGTCGAGGTCGGCGGCGGCGTCGCCGACAAGGGCGGTCTCCTCTCGCTCGAGAGCCCGGTAGGCCCGATCTCCGGCCACGCTGGCGACTTTCGACACGCCCCGGGGGAGCAGGTGGTAGGCCCGGACCCGTTCCACCTCGGTGAGGTTCTCGTAGCGGCGGGGGATCACGCCGTTGTCGACGAGGGTGGCCCAGCCGAACCCGGCGGCCGCGAGCCGCTCCTCGGCTTCCTCGGTGGACACCTCGCCCCGCAGGAGGAACGACGATTCCCGGGCGGCGTTCCAAGGGCTGTGGTCCTCGAGGCGGCCGGGATAGCTCTCGAGGAGCAGGTCGACGGCCCGGTGGAGCTCGGCCGTGGGGACCCCACTGCCCGGGAAGGCGCCGTGCTCGTGAACGACGGTCTCGCCCCGGTCGTAGATCCGGATGCCGCCCAACTCGCAGATCCAGCTCTGCAGGCCGAGGACCCGGGCGAACTCGAACATGGCGGCCCGGGCCCGGCCGGTGAGGGCCACGACCTCGAGGCCCTCCCGGGCCGCCCGGACCAGCGCCTCGGCGGCGGCCAGGGTAGGGGTCCGTTGGCTGTCCCACAGGAGGTTCCCGAGGGGGCCGACCATGGTGCCGTCGACGTCGGCGTAGAGAACCTTTACTGCTCGCACCTCAGCAGCCTCCGCGCCGCGTCGCCGGAATCCGCCGGCTCGTCGTCGTGCTTCGGCGCTCGGCCATCAGGCCGTGAGCTCGTCCTCGGCGCTGTAGCCGGGCCGGGCCAGCGTGCGGAGCGGCGGCCGTTCCCGGACCTCGACGAG
>JAICGL010000204.1 GCA_025923175.1 Acidimicrobiia bacterium | reverse complement strand
CACCCACTGCCCGAAGCGGACCTGCTCGGCGAAGAGCGCCATCTTGTCGAGGACGTGGTGGACGGCGGCGACGACGTCCTCGCCGTCGACGACCAGCCGTGAGCCCCGCGGCCTCCGCAGCGCGATGTGGAGCACCGGTCGCTGCTCGGTGACGTTGATCCACTCCCCCCGCCACATCGCCTCAATGGCGCCGGCCAGGTCGGCGCGGGCGGCCAGCGCGCCCAGCAACGCGATGGTCTCGGCCGTCATCCGGTTCTTGGAGTAGTCGAGGAACAGGTCGCCGGCCTCGACGGTCATCGTCTCGCCCCGCTTCGCGTCCTGGTCGAAGAGGGTGCGGAGATGCACGTCGGCCAAAGCGGCGTGATGGTCGGCGAGGCGCTGCCACTCCGGGGTCTCGTTGATCTTCATGCTGTTCCCTCCACCGGGTGAAGATGCCCGGTTTCGTTGAAGCTCAACAGCACGGGCGAGCTGCGGCCCTGCCCGACGCGGGTGATCGAGGCGAGGCCGAGGTACATCCGCCAGGCCACCGTGCCGTCGACGCCCATGGCCCAGGCGGCCGCCGCCTTGATCGGCGAGACATGGCTGACCGCCACCACGAGGCCGTCTCCGTCGAGATGCTCGCTGCAGAACGACTCCACCCGCTCCGCCAGCGACTCGAGGGTCTCCCCTTCGGGGGCGGCGCCCTTGTCGGCCTTCCACCGGTCGACGTCGGATTGCTTCAACGTGCCGGTCGAACGGCCCTCCCACGCCCCCCAGTCGATCTCGATGAGCCGCTCGTCGACGACGACCGGAACGCTGCACGCCGCTCCCATCGGCTCAGCGGTCTGGCGGGCCCGGAGCAGCGGGCTGGTGAGGATGGCGGTCACACCTTCGCCGGCCAGTGCGGCGGCGAGCAGGTTGGCCTGCCGGTGACCCTCGTCGGTGAGTTCGGGGTCGGCCCGGCCGAGCACGAGCCCGTCGCGGTTGGGGGCCGTCTGCCCATGGCGGGCGAAGACGATCATGACCGCCCTAGCGCACGAGGATCGCGCCGCAGTGCTCGCATCGGGCGAGCGTGTCGGGGGGCAGGTGCCGGATGCGGTCGACCTCGGTGGCGGGCAGGGCGAGGTGGCACGCCTGGCAGTTCATGCCGACGAGCCGCGCCGCGCCGACGCCCCGGTTGGCCGTTCGCACCTGCTCGTAGAGGCGCAGCGTCGCCTCGGGGATCGACGGGAGGAGCGCCGCCCGGCCTCCCTCCTCGACGGCCAGCTCGGCGTCGATCTCCGCCACCTGCTTCTCCAGGGCCGCCATGGTGGTTTCCATCTCGGCCACGAGGCGCGCCTGGGCCGCCTCGAGTTCGGCGACCTCGGCGTCGAGCGCCTCGCGCCGCATCAGCACCTCGAGCTCCTCGTCCTCCCGTTCCCGGGCCTGGCGCTTGAGCTGGTCGATGTCGGCCTGCATGGCCTGGAGCTCCCGGGGGGAGCTGATGGTGCCGGAGTACATACGGCTGTCCTCGGCCTTGGCCTTGGCCTCCAGGCTGCGGACCTCGTCGTCGAGGCGGCGCTCTTCGCGCAGCTCGGCGTCGCGCCGCTCGGTCACGTCCGCCAGCTGGCGCCCCAGGTCGTCATAGGCCGCCCGCTTCGACTCGAGCTCGGCCCGCTCCGGCAAGGTGGCCCGCCGGTGTCGCAACCGGTCGGCGGCGCTGTCGTGATGCTGGAGCGTGAGGAGATCGTCGAAGGAGGCCACTCGGGCCGAGCCTAACCTGGGTGCCCGTGTCTGTGATCGTCGTACTAGCCGACACCCACATCCGGCGGGGATCGACGCGCCGCTTGCCGGCCGCCGTCTACGCCGCGCTCGAGGAGGCCGACCTCGTGCTCCACGCCGGAGACGTCGTGACCGGCGAGCTTCTCGAGGAGCTTGCCGGGTTCGCCTCCACGCTGGCTGTGCTGGGCAACAACGACACCGACCTCGTCGGGCAACTTCCCGAGGAACGGCTCTTCACCATTGAAGGGCTGCGCATTGCGATGGTCCACGATTCCGGGGCCCGCAAGGGAAGGGAAGCCCGGCTCCACCGCCGCTTCCCGAGCGCCGACCTCGTCGTCTTCGGCCACAGCCACATCCCGATCGATGCACCCGGGCTCGACGGCCAGCGGTTGTTCAACCCCGGCTCACCGACGGAACGGCGCAGTCAGCCCGTCCACACCTTCGGCCGCCTCCGCATCGACGACGGCCACCTCGTCGGCCACGAAATCGTTGCCCTGTAAGGGGACGGCGTCGCTCAGCGGGCACGTTTTGCGAGCAGTGCCCGGTCGGTCACCCGGATACGGCCCCGGCTGAGCGACACGGCACCCGCCTCCTCCGCCTGGCGGAGCACCCGGTTGACGGTGGCCCGCGACGTGCCGGCCAGGCTGGCCAGGTCGTCCTGGGTCAGGGCGACCTCCACGCCGTCGACCTGGTCGCGCTGGGCGTAGATGTCGGCCAACGACAGGAGCCGGCGGACGACCCGCCGGTCGACGGGCACGAACAACGCCTCCATGAGTTGCACGTTGACCCGGCGGACGTTGGCCATCAGGACGTCGAAGATGAACAGGTCCACCCCGGGGTAACGACGCCGTAACTCAATGAACGCGCTGCGGTCGATCGACAGCGTCTCGGTAGCTTCGAGGGCCATCACCGTGGCGCCACGGCGGCCCCCTTCCTCGAGGATCGCCATCTCCCCCACCACGTCGCCCCGCCCGAGAACACCCACAGTGGCGGCGTCGCCTAGGGGCGTCGTGATGCGGATCGCCACCCGACCCTTGTCGATCAGGTGCAGCGTGTCGCCAGGGTCGCCCTCGTGAAAGAGCACCTCGCGGCGGGTGAAGCGGCGTCGGCGGGCGGCGGACAGCACCTGCCGGCGATCCTCTTCTGAAAGGGAACGAAGCAGTGGCCAGTCGGCGCCCATAAGCAAAGTCTCGTCAATTCCGTCACCGAACGCCACCACTGGCATCGATCGGCGAATGAGAGTGGAACGTGCCATGACCGGCGAGGGTAGGTTCGGCAGCCCACTCCGTCGTACGCGGAGGCGTCGCCCGGTCTGTCACGACGGTGACAGTCGCGGAGTTCATCGAATGACAGACCGCCCGGTCGCCGAACCGTATCGTGACCGGCGAATGAACGTTGTCCTACGAGGGGTGCGGGGCTCGCTGCCGAGCCCCAGGCCCGAGACCGCCCGCTACGGCGGGAACACATCATGTGTCGAGGTGCGAGCCGAGCCCGGCTGCCTCTGCGTGCTCGACGCCGGCACGGGGATCCGGGCCGTCGACGGGGACGCCGGCGAGGTGCGGCGGGTCGACGTCCTCCTGACCCACCTCCACATGGACCACATCCTGGGCCTCGGCTTCTTTCGCCCGCTCTACCAGCCGGGGCTGGAGGTGCACATCTGGGGCCCGGCGTCGCCCACGCAGCCGTTGCACGGACGCCTGACCCGGTATCTGTCGCCGCCGCTGTTTCCCGTCCGGCTGCGGGATCTCCCCTGCAAGCTGGAACTCCACGACGCCCCCCGGGGGCCTTTCGAGATCCCGGGTCTCTCCGTCACGGCCGATCTCGTCTGCCACCCCGGGCCGACGCTCGGCTACCGGCTCGAGGGTGAGGGCGGCGGGGTGCTGACTTACATCTCCGACCACGAGCCTGCGCTGGGCAACGGGGCGGTGGACGGCCCCGAGGGGTGGACCTCGGGCTACGACCTCGCCAAGGGCGCCGACGTCCTGATCCACGACGCCCAGTACACCGACGAGGAGTACCCGAGCCACATCGGGTGGGGCCACAGCTCCATCAGTCACGCCCTGGCCTTCGCCCAGATGACCGGCATCGGGTGCCTGATCCCGTTCCACCACGACCCGGACCACGAGGACCAGGCCCTCGACGCGATCTACGCCACCACCGGGCGGGAGTGGAACTTCGACATCGCCCCGGCCCAGGAACGGACCGAATTTCGGGTGGGCCGCTAGGCCTAGGTCGCTGTCGCCGACTCCAGCGCCGCCTTGATCTCCGGCAGGGCCTCGCGGGCGGCCCGCTCGCCTTCGAGGACGAACTCGTCGATGCGGCCGAAGTCGAAGCTCGCCGCCGGGCCGAGCGCAGGGCGGATCAGCACGTCGACCAGCGGAAGCTGTGCCTTGATCATCTCCCGCTCCATGGAGTTCAGGATGCGCGACATGATCTGCATGATGTGGGGGTCCGACTTCGAGGGGAGTTCCTGACCGGCGACGTTGGAGCCGATCACCAGGCGGATCCCGGCGGCACGCAGCACGCTGGCCGGCATTGGGTTGACGACGGCGCCGTCGATGCAGAGCCGATCGCCGATGGGCCAGGGGTTCATCGCCCCGGGGATGCTCATCGACGCCCGGACGGCGTCGGCCAGGGAGCCGCGATGGATGATGATCTCCGTCCCGAGCGCGACGTCGGTGGCCGCCATCCAGCAGGGGATGACGGTGTCGGCGAACGTGGCCCCCTCCGACCACTCGTGGAACCGGTTGCGGAGCCGCACACCCTTGAACAGGGCCGAGCGCGGCATGAAGTTGAAGTCGATCTTGCGGAACTTCAGCATGTCCGCCAGTTCGTGCACCCGCGCCAGCATCCCCTCGTCGTTCACGCCCATCGACAGGGCGCCGGCAACGAGGGCTCCACCGCTGGTGCCGGCCACGGCGTCGATGACGATTCCCTCTTCCCGCAGCACCTTGACGACGCCGACGTGGGCCAGGGCCTTCGACCCGCCGCTGGAGAGCGCCAGCCCCAGAGCCTGACCGGTGACCCAGCGGGCGACCCGTTCGAACGACTCGTGGCTCCCGTCCCCCCGGAGGACGACGTGGGACGGGCCCCGCTGGCCGACCCAGGCGGGCACCGGGCCGAAGCCGGCGATGTGCTCGGCCAGCTCGACGGCGAGCCGACCCGCCGGTGTCTCGGCCTGGGGCAGGGCCAGGAGCATGTAGGTGATGCCGTCGACGTCCTTGCCGGCCATCCCGGCGACCACCTCGGCGTCGATGACTTTGAGCCCGGAGCGCGCGACGCCCTCGGGAAGCGACCCCACCGCGGGCGCACCGGGGAACTCCAGCACGCCGACCTTGGCCGTGCCGGCCCGAGCCTGGACGGCGGCGGCCAGCGCCGCGGCGCCGGGCCCGAACACGGCGGTGAAACGGGTGGTGGGCGGGGCCACCAGCTGGCGGTTGGTGGCCACGAGTCGCCGGCCGAGCTCCCGGGACAGCTCGACGCCGATGACCGGGTGCTCGGTGAGCAGCACGTCGAGATCTGGCCGGTTGAGCGACCACAACGTCGTGTCGGCCACCACCCGGAGGGTGGCGGAACGGGGCTCGCCGAGGAGCAGGGCCAGCTCACCTACGAAGCTTCCAGGGCCGAGGGCCGCAAGCGGCGCCTGGTCCGCTCCGGCCAGCACCTCGACCTGCCCCGACATCACCAGGTACATCGTCTCGCCCGGCTCGCCTTCCCGGAAGATCACGTCGCCCCGCACGTGGTGCTCGAGCTGAAGCTGGGAGGCCACGGCCTCCAGGGCCCCGGCCGGCAGGTTGCGGAAGAACGGGATCGTCCGGAGTTGCTGTTCGAGCGCCTCCTCGTGTTCGGCCACGTTGATCACCTCGTCGGGACTCGCTTCGAACAGATCCTCGGGCTCGGGAACGACGTCGATCGCGATCGGCGCCGGTTCGCCCGGTTGGGGCGCCGGCTCGTCCGCGGCGGTCTCGTCGGTGTCGGACGGGCGGCGGCAGCTGCGGAGCACGGCGGTCTCCGGAGCCCGGACCCACCACGGATCCTCGCCGCGACGCGGCCCCGGGTAGCCGGTGCGGGCTTGTGCGACAGCGGCACAGATGGCGGCCATGATCCGGTCGGTCGCTTCGTGGATGTCCTCGTCTTCGGCCACCCACAACGGCGGGCCAATCGCGGTGTAGATCGGGAGCCGGAACCGGTAGCTCGAGTCGTGACCCGGCGCCTTGACCCGCTGGCTGCCCCAGATGCCGATGGGTATGACGGGCGCCCCGCTCCACTGGGCGAGTCGGGCGACGCCGGTCTGGCCCGCCCGGGGCTCGAGGTCGCGCGAGATTCCCCCCTCGGGAAAGATCCCGACACACTCACCGGCGCGGAGCTTCGCCTGGGCGACGGTGAGGGAGGCCCTGGCGTGCTGGCTCCCCCGCTGCACCGGAATGTGGCCCAGCGTTGTGAAGAACCATCGGGGGAAGGGCTTGCTGAAGAGTTCTGCCATGGCCAGGAACCGCACCCGCCGTCCCCGGAGGTCGCCGAGGTGGGCGACCGCGATCGGGTCGAAGAGGGAGATGTGGTTCGACGCCAGCAGCACCGGCCCGCGAGTGGGGATGTGCTCCAGCCCGGTGATGCGCCGCTTGAAGCCGAAGCGGATGGGTCGCCCGATGGCGTAGACGGCGGCGGCAAGCGGTTCCCCCATGACGGCGCAGAATAGGAGCCCTGGCGCGCGAAGAAATGTCGTCGTCGTGACAGTCGCAGCGTCAACGGTGAGGGAGAGGGGAGCGTTGACGGTCCCTAACGTCCTGAAGTGTCGGGACAGACGGAAGGGAGCGCGACGATGAGCATGCGTACTCGCCATGGCCAGTCCGACTACCTCGCCCACCTGACGTCGGTGCCGCTGTTCGCGCAGTGCACCAAGGCGGAGCTGAAGAGCCTCGCTCGCCACACGTCGGACATCACCGCCGAGCCCGAGCAGATCCTCATCAAGGAAGGGCAGGGCGCCTACGACTTCTTCGTCATCGTCTCCGGCGAGGCGGAGGTGAGCCGCGAGGGCCGGGTCGTCGCCCGTCTGCAGCAAGGCGACTACTTCGGCGAGATCGGCCTCCTGGCCCCGGCCCTGCGGGACGCCACGGTCACGGCCCGTTCGCACATGGAGCTGATCGTGCTGGCCCAGTGGGACTTCGAGCAGGCCCTGTCCGAGGCGCCGGGGATGACCCGCCGTCTTTTGGCCGGTATGGCCCACCGTCTGCGGGAGCTCGACCAGCGCCTCTGAGGCGGATCCTCATCCCGGGCCCTTGTGGTTTCCGGGCGGGGCTGATGAACTCTTGAGTTGACACCAAGCGCGCCAGGAGGTCGCCCGTGGGCCGTTACCTCATCGTCGCCAAT
>JAICGL010000203.1 GCA_025923175.1 Acidimicrobiia bacterium | reverse complement strand
CCCCGCCTCGTCGGAGGCTCCGCTGTTGCACCCGCAACCGGTGCGCTGGTTGCCGTGGTCGTCCCCAACGTGGTGGTCGTGGTCGTCGCAGCCGCAGCCATCGTGACCGGGGGGTTTGCCCGGGCCGTGGACGTGGTGGTTGCTGACGGCCGGGTTGCCAGAGTCGTGGACGTGGGAGCCGTGGACGGGCGGGTCGTGGTCGTCGGGGTTGGCGGAGCCGACGACGTGGTGGTCGTGGACGCCGGCGGTTCCACCACCGGCGCCGGATCCTCTTCGATCGGCGGGGCCGGGGGCTCCGGAGGTGTCGTCGCGACGGTCGTCTCGGTGGTCGCCGGAGGGGTTTCCGGCGCAGGGTCGGTCACGATCTCTTCCGCCAACGCCGAGACGAAGCCGCTCGACAGGCAGGCCAGGAGCATGAGCAGGCACGCCACCAGGGCGCGCCGGCCCTTGGAGGTCGGCATCACAGGTCTCCGGGGTTGCGCTGTTGGAATTCAGGACCGGCGGACGGTCCGTTCCCGCAACTGTTCGAGGGCGACCTTCCATGGGAGGGTGCCGGGCCCAATCCCTGGGCCGGCGGGTCCTGCGAAGTGCTCGTCGGGATCCGGCGGCGCGTCGAGCTCGGCCGGGTCGACTTCGGTCAGCAGCGTGACCTGGTGCTCCGTGACCCCCAGGACCAGCGCCCGTTCCCCCATCCGCACGACCGCCAGCGAGGAACCGCGACTCAGGCCGTGACGGGCGATGACTTCCAGCGGGAGGCTGCGGCGCCGCATCCCCCGCCTGCCGGCCGGTGCCGAGCCGACCACGCCGCTACGGCGAAGGACGGCGGCGGCAGCCGCCATGACGGCCAGGACGACGCCGAGGGAGACGACAACGCGGACGAGGAGGGCGAGAAGGGAGACGTCCATGATCAGCGGCCCGGCCGGTGTCCCTCTGTCTTGGGGGAGGCCGGCGAAGCCCCCGAGTCCTCGTAGCCGATGACCTCGGTGATGCGGATACCGAACTCCTCGTCGATGACCACGACCTCACCCCGGGCGATGAGCGTCCCGTTCACCAGCACGTCGATGGGAGCTCCGGCCGCCCGGTCGAGTTCGATGACCGAGCCGGGGCTGAGGTCGAGGATGTCGCGTACCAGCATGCGGGTCCGCCCGAGTTCCACGGTGACGCCCATCTCGACCTCGTGGAGGAGCTCGATGGGGCCGCCGACCACGCTGCTGCGCCCGGCGGCAGTACCGGTCCGGCCACCGGGTCCGGCCGGAGCGGGCAGCGGTGCGAACTCGTGGCCGGCCACCGGGGCGTCGGGAAGGACCGCCTGAGCGATGAACGCCAGGCTGGCCTTGTGCGTGTCGCCGTCCATGAGGAGCAGGCCGTGGGCCTCCTCGCCGACACCGGGCCGCAGCGCAGCCGGGTCGGCCAGGCCATAGCCGTCCACCGCTGATTCCGGTACACCGAACGCCGCGGCCGCAGCGGTGAAGGCCGGCTTCAGCCCGTCGAGCAGATCTTCGGCCGGCGGCGGTCCGACCTGGACCTCCCGGGCGAGGGGTGCTGCGACGGCCAGAACGAGACGGCCGAGGCCGGGCAGGTCGGCGGCCACGGCCTGCGCGCCGGGCCCGGGTACGGCCGGGGCGTCCTCATCGGTCGTCTGGCCGGACCAGCCTGCGTCGGCGGGAAGGGCGTCGCACGCCGCACCCGCGGCGGCGGCCAGGGCCTCGTCGACAGCCGCAGGCGCGGCGACGGACGGAGTCATGCGGTCTCCTTGGCAGCAACGGACGTGATCACGCAGGCGAGGCGCTTCCCGCGGCGCCCGGGGCGGGCGGCGAAGCGGGGCAGGCCGCCGACCGACACCTCGAGCGGTGCGTCCACTCGGTGCTCCAGCGGCAGCACGTCGCCCGGCCGGAGATCGACGATCTCTGACAGGGCGAGGGTGACGGCCGGGAAGCTCACGCTGACCGTGACCGGCGCGGCGCCCATCCTCCCGGCCAGGGATTCGCGCACCGACTCGGCGTCGGCCTCGACCCGGCCGGCTAGCAGCGAGTTGGCGGCGACCTCGTCGAGAACCGGCTGCAGCGAGGCGAAGGGGACGCACAGCGTTGCCTCGCCGGCCTGCCCGCCGATCCGCAGGTCGTAGACGAAGACGATGACCATGTCGCTGGGCGAGCCGATCTGGGCGAACTGGGGATTCGACTCCTGGTGGAGCACCGTCGGCTCGAGCGCCGTCAGCGATTCGAAGGCGTAGGCCAGCTCGCGCAGCACCCGTCCGAGCAGGTCGCGCATCAACGACTGCTCGATTTCGGTCAACGGCCGGTGGAGCGCCGGGCCCGCTCCCGGGCCGCCGAGAAGACGATCGACCGCGGTCATCACGACCGGCAGCGGGAGGTGGAAGATCGACGCTCCCGCCAACGGTGCAAGCGAGAGTATGGCCAGGTACGTCGGGTTGGGGACGTCCCGGATGTACTCGTCGTAGGTCAGCTGGTGGATGCCTTTGGCCTGCACCTGGGAGACCGTGCGCAGCGTCGTCGACAGCACCGTGGTGAACTGCCGGGCAAAGGTCTCGCTGGCGATCTGCAGGGCGCGGACGTGCTCCCGCGTGAACTTGTTGGGTCGGCGGAAGTCGTAGGCCACCGGAGTGGCGCTCGGGGACGGCATGAATCCATCGATCGACGGTCCCCCAGGGGACCTGAGACAGAATCGGCGCTACTGCATCACGAATTCAGTGAAGTACACCCCTTCTACCTCTTCGTGGTAGGCGTGCTTCAGCTTCTCGACGAGTTCCTCCTTGGCCTTCTTGCGCCCTTCGGGCGTCGAGAGTTCCTCGTAGGAGTGGCCGCCGAACGTCTCGATGGTGAGGTCGAGCGCCCGGGCGTAACCCTTGGTCGGGTCGTCGGAGTCGGGAGCGCCGTGGCCGCCGCCCTCAGAGTGCTTGCCCCAGAGCTGCAAGCCGAGCCCGACCTTGAGGAACCGGTCGCCGGTGATGTTCACGGTGATAGGAGCGAGCGTGACGATCGGACCGGGTTTCGTCGTGGTGGTCGTCGAGACGCCGGCCGACTCGGCGGAGGCCTTGCCGCCGCCGAGCACGAACCCCTTCAGCCCTCCGAGGACACCGATGGCTGCCAGGGCGTAGATGGCGAAGGTCTTGCCCTTCCCGCCCTTGGCTTCGTCGCCTTCGGCCTTCTTCTTCGCCATCTCAGTCGTGTCCTTCCGGGGCGTGGGTCGTGGTGCCGTTCAGCTCGTCCGCATAGTCGACACCTGTGGTTACCTCACCGACCGGAGGGTCGGCACCGGCCGTGATCTGGGTCAGAGCGGCCGCCACGTCGGCCAGGATGACGAGTTCCACCCGCCGGTTGGCGGCACGGCCGTCGACGGTGTCGTTGGTGGCGAGCGGACGCTCGTCGGCGTAACCGGCGGCCGAGAGGCGGGACGGGGAGATTCCGTGGCGCTCGATCAGCTCCCGGAGCACGGTGGTCGCCCGGGCGGTCGACAACTCCCAGTTCGATGCATAACGGCCCGAGATCGGGACGTTGTCGGTGTGCCCTTCCACCCCCAGCTTGTTGGGCAAACGGACGATGGCGGCCGCCAGTTTGTCGACCACCTCGCGGCCTTCATGCCGCAGGTCGGCCTGGCCCGGCTCGAAGAGGACGCGGTCGCTGACGATGGTCACGACGAGCCCGCGCGCCTCCAGCCGGAACTTGACGGTCGCTCCCAGCCCTTCCTTGTCGAGGCTGCGCTGGATCTCCCGCTGGGCTCCCTGGAGGACGGACCGCTGCTGGCGGGCACCGGCGGCGCGGGCCTGGGCGTCGGCCAGCGCCGCCTGCGCGGCCTGCACCGAAGTGCCTTCAAGACCGGCATCGAAGACGCCGCCGCCGCCTTCGAGGGGGCCCGCCCCGCCCGAGAGGGCTCCGGCGGCGGCCGGCCCGCCGAACCCGCCGGCCACGCCTTCCTTCAGGCGGCGGAACTTGGCCAGGTCGACCTGGGAGATGGAGTAGAGCACGATGAACAGCACCATGAGCAGGGTGATCATGTCGGCGTAGGTGATCAGCCAGCGCTCGTGGTTGACATGCTCCTCGTGTTCCTCGTGGAGCCGAGAGCGGCGATGGTTCTTCGCAGCGGCGTTGGCCATGAGCTAGGCGGCTTTCTCGGTGCTCTCGGGCCGCTCGGCGACCGGGAGGAACGACAGCAGCTTCTGCTCGATGACACGGGGGTTGGCGCCGGCCTGGACGGCGAGCACGCCTTCCATCACCAGCTGCATGTGGTGAGCTTCAATCTCGCCGACCCGCTTCAGCTTGTTGCCGATCGGCAGCCACAGCACGTTGGCCGAGAGGACGCCCCACAGCGTGGCCACGAAGGCGCCGGCGATGAGATGGCCCAGCTTCTCCGGCTCGGAGAGGTTCTCCAGCACGTGGATCAGACCGAGGACCGTTCCGATGATGCCCAGTGTCGGGGCGAAGCCCCCCATGTCGTTGAAGAACTTGGCCCCCGCCTTGTCGGCCGCCTTCTTCGATGCGATCTCGGCTTCCATGATGTCGCGCAGCTCGTCGGGGTCGGTGCCGTCGACGGCGAGCTCGATCCCCTTGCGCATGAAGGGATCGTCGACCGACTTGGCCATCTCCTCGAGTGCGAGGAGTCCTTCCCGGCGGGCCCGCTCGGCGAAGGAGACGAGGGTGGTGACTGTCTCGTCGGCGGAGTGCTTCTTGCCCATGAGCGCGGTCTTGACGGCGGCGAGGGCGCCGGTCGCGTCCTTGAGGAGGCCACAGGCCAGGGCCACACCGAAGGTCCCGACGAAGACGAGCATGAGGGCGGGTGGCAGGAGGATCGACGCCGGGTTGCCGCCCTCCATGATCATGGAGCCGAAGACAGCGGCGAAGGCGAGGCCGATCCCGATGAGGGTTCCCGGATCCATGTGTCAGCCCTCTTCCGGCTCGTTGACGAGCCGCAGGGAGGACACCGCGGCGGGCTGGCGGCCTGCAGTGTTGGCATCTGCCGGAAGGTGGTGCTGCAGCTCGGCGCTGCGCACGAGAACGCTGGCCCGGAAGTCCCGGACGCGCTCGACCACCTCGGTCAGGCTCTCGGCCACGATGTACTTCGTGGCGTCGACGAGCGTGAGCACGGTGTTGGGGTGGGCGTCGACGCGCTCCACCAGATCGCAGTTGATGGCAAACTGCTCGCCGTTCAAACGGGTCAGGATGATCATCGCTCCGTCCTTGGAGGTTCAGGCTCTGCCGGTCCATGGCTCCCTGACGGCTCCTCAGATCGGCTCGCCCGGAGCCGACCTGAGGGCCGCCCGGGGGTTAGCGCTTCAGGTTGACGAGGTCTTGGAGCAGTTCGTCCGATGCGGTGATGACCCGGGAGTTCGCCTGGAAGCCACGCTGGGCGATGATCAGGTTGGTGAACTCCTGGGCGAGGTCGACGTTGCTCATCTCGAGCGTGCTGCCCGAGAGGGTGCCGCGGCCGCCGCTTCCGGCCTGGCCGATCTGGGGCAGGCCGGAGTTGACGCTGGCCCGGTAGAGCGAGTTGCCCGTCTTCTCGAGGCCCGAGGCGTTGGAGAACCCGGCCAGGGCGATCTGGCCGATGGGCCGGGTGCGCCCGTTGGAGAAGACGCCGGTGACGACGCCGTCGCCGCCGATGGTGAACGACTGCAGCGTTCCGAGGGCAGAACCGTCCTGGGAGAGAGCGGCCACGCTCGACTGGCCGGCGAACTGGCGCAGCGCCGTGGCGTCGCCGACCGCACCGAAGTCCACGTCGATGGTGCCGGCGGCCCACGAGCCGGTGGCTGCCGTCGGGCTGAGCGTCAGGGACGGCGCCGGGTTGAAGGCCGGGGGCGTGGCGGTCGGGTCCCACACGAGGTTGGCCGTCCCCACGGTGACCGGCGCCTGCGTGGTCGTGTCGGGCATCGTGGCCGTCACGGTCCAGGCGTCGGCCCCCGTCTTCTCGAACGTGAAGGTGGCGTCGATCGGCATGCCCTGCATGTCGTAGACGGTGAGCGAGGTCACGATCTCGGTACCGATGGCGGCATCGGCCGGGAGGTTGCCGCCCAGGCGGACGTTGCCGGTCACCGTCGGAGCGGTGCTCTGGCCCAGCGGCATCGAGAGGTCGCCCACCGCCGCGTTGGGGTTGATGGTCCCGGTGGCGTCGGCCGTCCAGCCCTGCAGGATGGATCCGTCGGCGGTGGTCAGCCGGCCGAGGGCGTCGAAGTTGAGTGAGCCGGCCCGGGTGTAGAGCTGCTCGCCGTTGTCCCGCACGACGAAGAACCCGTCGCCCTGGATCGACAGGTCGGTGGCCCGGCCGGTCAGCTGGGACGCACCCTGGGTGAAGTTGTTGGAGATCCCGGTGATCGTCACGCCCAGACCGACCTGGGCCGGGTTGGTGCCTCCGGCGCCGGTCGCGGAGTCGTCGGGAACACCTGCACCCCGGATGGCCTGGCTCAGCAGGTCCTGAAAGACGGTGGTACCCGCCTTGTAGCCCACCGTGTTGACGTTGGCGATGTTGTTGCCGATCACGTCCATCATCGTCTGGTGACTGCGGAGTCCGGAGACCCCCGAGAACATCGAGCGGAGCATGCGTTCCTCTTTCTTGTTGCTTGTCTTAGGGGGTGACGAGGGCGACTTCGCGGACGTCGTTGAGGGAAAGTTCGGTGGCACCGATAAGGAGGACGGGCCCGTCGGAGCCGAAGCGGGTGCCGGTGACGACACCGGTCTGGGTGGCACCCTCGACGTCGACGTAGCTCACCTGCCGGCCGAGCAGACCGGCGGCCCGCTGCGACGCCTCGCCGGCGACCAGGGCGTCGGTCTGGGCGGCCATGGCCTGGAGCTTCTCGACCATGGTGAACTGCGCCGTCTGGGCCATGAACTGGGAGCTGTCGACCGGCTCCATGGGGTTCTGGTACTTGAGCTGGGCCACCAGGAGCTTGAGGAACATGTCCTTCCCGATGGTCTGGGGGTCGGTCTGGCCGGTGGCGCCGTCGGTCGTCCCGGTGACCGGCGGGGGCGTGATGTCCATCGCCAGACGCACTGCATCGATGCTCAACTGCGTCCCTTTCTGCTACAGGAGGAGGTCCAGCCGACCAGCGGCACTCGAGCGGATAGTGCGGGGCCTTTCAGAGGTGGTGGAGTCGCCGCGCGCCTTTTCCGCCGAGGGGGGTT
>JAICGL010000202.1 GCA_025923175.1 Acidimicrobiia bacterium | reverse complement strand
GGTCACGACATGAACGTGACCGCCGCCACCATGGAGGACATGTACGAGCGGGCCGAGTTCGCCCAGGAAATCGGCTCCGTCATCATCATGCAGGACCTCACCATCGGCTACACGGCCATGGCCTCGATGTCGAAGTGGGCCCGCAAGAACGGGATGATCCTCCACCTCCACCGGGCCGGCTACGCCACCTGGGCCCGGCAGAAGAACCACGGCGTGAACTTCCGGGTGATCTCCAAGTGGGTGCGGCTCCTCGGCGTCGACCACGTCCACGCCGGCACCGTCGTCGGCAAGCTGGAGGGCGACCCCAATATCATCCGGGGCTACTACGACACGCTGCGCCTCGACCACGTCGAGGCCGACATGACCAAGGGCCTGTACTTCGATCAGGACTGGGCGTCGATGCCCGGCGTCATGCCGGTCGCCTCCGGCGGTATCCACGCCGGCCAGATGCACCAGCTGCTGCACTACCTCGACGAGGACGTCGTCCTCCAGTTCGGTGGCGGCACCATCGGCCATCCGATGGGAATCGCGGCCGGAGCGACGGCCAACCGGGTTGCGCTCGAGGCGATGGTCAAGGCGCGCAACGAGGGACGGGACTTCCTGGCCGAGGGTTCCGACATTCTGAATGCGGCGGCCAAGAGCTGTCCCCCGCTCCAGGTGGCACTCGACACATGGGGCGACATCAGCTTCGACTACGAATCGACCGACACCCCCGACGTGGTTGCGACCCCGAGCCTTTAAGGATCCGGCATCTGATGCGCTTTGGAGCGACAGCGCCGGAATCCACCAACGGTGTGGCGGCGGAGGAGAGCGACTCACCTCCCGAGCCTCAGCTCTCCTCCGACGCCACCGTTGATGTGAACGAGGAGCGGCGGTCGACGGCCATCGACGAGATCCTCGACGGCCTCGACCGCGAGCTCGTCGGCCTGGAGCCGGTGAAGACGCGCATCCGGGAGATCGCCGCGCTGCTCCTGATCGACCGGTTGCGCAATCGCTTCGGGATCGAGAGCACCCGACCGACGCTGCACATGTGCTTCACGGGTGGGCCGGGGACGGGCAAGACGACGGTGGCCCTCCGGATGGCCAAGCTGCTCAAGGGCCTCGGCTACCTGCAGAAGGGCCACCTCGTCTCCGTGACCCGTGACGAGATGGTCGGCCAGTACATCGGCCACACCGCCCCGAAGACCAAGGAGGTCCTCGCCCGGGCTGTGGGCGGTGTCCTCTTCATCGACGAGGCCTACTACCTCCACCGGCCCGAGAACGAGCGGGACTACGGCCAGGAAGCGATCGAGATCCTGTTGCAGGTCATGGAGAACCAGCGGGAGGACCTGGTCGTGATCCTGGCCGGATACAAGGACCGGATGGACCAGTTCTTCCAGTCGAACCCGGGCATGAGCTCCCGCATCGCCCACCACATCGATTTTCCCGACTACACGCTCGACGAGCTGTGCGCCATCGGCGATCTGATGCTGGCCTTGCAGTCCTACGAGTTCACGGCGGAGACGCGAGAGGTCTTCCGCGAGTACCTCGACCGCCGGCGGGAACAGCCCCGTTTCGCCAACGCCCGCAGCGTCCGCAACGCCCTCGAACGGGCCCGGCTGCGGCAGGCCAACCGCCTGGTGACGGCGGGAGCCCGGGTGGGCCGAGACGACCTGCTGCGCATCGAACCCGAAGACTTCCTCGCCAGCCGGGTGCTCGCGCCGGCCAGCAACGAGAACAAGGAGACATGACGGCCATGCGACTCACCCAGGGGACCTTCTCCTACCTGCCGGACTTCACCGACGAGGAGATCGCGGCTCAAGTCCAGTACTCCGTGGACCGCGGCTGGGCCGTGGCCGTCGAGCACACCGACGACCCCCACCCCCGCAACGTCTATTGGGAGATGTGGGGCCTGCCGTACTTCGACGTCCTCGACGTCGAGTCCATCGTCAACGAGGTGAACCGCTGTCGGCAGGAGTTCCCGAACGAGTACATCCGGGTCACCGCCTACGACGCATCCCTCGGCCGCCAGACGACGGCGCTGTCGTTCATCGTCAATCGCCCCGAGAACGAGCCGGGCTTCCGCCTGAACCGCACCGAAGGCGCCGGCCGCACCCTGGCCTACACGATGGACTCCTACGCCGCCACGGCGCCGCATTCGCACCGCTACAACGGCCACGGCGCCTGACGAACTAGCGGGCGTAGGGCGCCAGCTGGGGCTCCTCGGAAACCTTGTCGTGCACGGTCACCGCCAGGAACGCGGGACCGTAGAGGATGACATTGGTGGTGAAAGGCTCGGCCACTCCAGGCATCCAGGTCTGGTGGCAGGTGGTCGGGTCGAAACGTGACAGGTCGGCCGGGCCCCGGTTGGAGAGGGCGTCGAGCACGAGCGCGAAGACGACGGAGTCGTACAGAAGGGCGCCGTGGTGGACGGGTCGTCCCGGGCAGAGATCTTGGATCAGGACGTTGACCGCGCCGTCGAGCATCGCCGACCGGGGCGGCTGGACGAGCTCATCGTTGGCGCTGAAGACGCTCGTGTGGTCGACGTCGCCGGGGGTTTCGTCGTCGCGGTTCAAAGCGGTGAGGAAGCGAGCGGGCGGACGCATCTGGTGCACGGCCGGCGGGCACGAATCCATGGGGCAGAACTGGTCGGCGCCGGACGCCCCGTGATGGGGGCCGGCCAGGCTGATGGCGTCGTCGACGTGCGACCGGATATCCGGCCACCAACGCAGCGCCCAGCGCATCTCGAGCGTTCCCTGGCTGTGGCCGATCACGTCGACCTGCCGCCCGGCAGCGGCCGCCATGGTGCGGACGGCATGCACGACGTACTCGGTCGCGACCTGGATGTCGCTGAGCGACCGGTCCGGAAGGTCAACCGTGCAGACGGAGAAGCGCAGGGCGGGTAGCACCCGGAGGTAGTTCTCCGACCAGGAGTCGTGGCTGTTGGTCGCCGTGCCGTGCACCAGCAGCACCGGGTCGCGGTCGGTCTCGAACCTGGCAGGGCAGGCCAGGCTGGCCGCTAGCCGCGACTCGGGCACCGACAGCGCCGGCCCGTCCCCGGCGGCGGCCGCGCCGGTGCGCGGCGCCACCAGGGCCAAGACCGCCAGTGCGGTCAACCAGGATCGGCGCACGGTCTCCGTTACTTCACGACGGCGGTGCAGGTGAGCTCCACCCGGGCGCCCGCATAGAGGCCGCTGGTGCCGACGGCGGTGCGGGCCGGGAAGCGGCCCTTCTGGAAGTACTTCTGGTAGACGTCATTGAAGGCCGCTCGCTCGTTGATGTCGGCCAGGAACAGGAGACAGCTCACCACCCGGTCGAGCGACGACCCGCTGCGCTCCAGGGTGGCCTTGAGGTTCTCCATCGTCCGCTCCGACTCGGGCGTGATCCCCCCGGGGACCAGCTTGCCCTTATCGTCGAGGCCCAGCTGGCCGGCCAGGTACAGGGTCGAGCCGGCGCGCACCGCGTCGGAGTACGGCGAGGTGCTGTTGGGGTCGGCGTTGAGGAACTCCGGCGCCGGCGCGCTCTCGGCCGCTCCGGCCCGATCCCGGTGGGCGTTGCCCCACAGCCCGAATACCATCAGCGCACTCACGAGCGTCACTGTCAGCCCGCGCTTACCACGGCTGCAGAACGAAAGGCCCATTTCTCCCCCTTGGTCTCCCCCCGGCAAACGCTCAACAAATTACTGCTAAAGGGACGAGAACCCCAGGCCGAGTCTTTCAGCGTGAAATCCATTACCCGGCCTCGTTGGGCGGCGCTCGCCCTCCTCGCCGCGCTGCCCCTGGCCGCCTGCGGCGGGGGGAATGACGGTGAGCCGTCGACCGCCGAAGGCCAGGTCGAGACCTCGACGACCTTCAAGGCCCCGTCGGTCAAGGTGGCCAAGTCCTACGAGGACCTCGCCAAAGCGCTCAACATCACGGCGCCCGAGGGATACCTCCTCCAGCCCGACCAGGTCGGCGACACCGGGCCCACCGACGTCGTCAAGGCCAGCCGCGACGACGGCGGCAACGACGCCCAGGACTTCCTGACCCGGACCGGCTTCGTGCGCGGCTACCAGCGGCAGTGGATGCGGACCGGAGACGACGACTTCGCCGTCTACCTCTACCAGTTCGGCAGCAACGCCGGCGCGGTCGAGTACACCAACCGGTTGACGGCCGACGCCACTACCGCCCCGGCGGGCGTGACGATCGAGCGCTTCGATCTCGCCGGCATCGGCGGAGCGGTGGGCGTGAACGCCTCCGACCCGACGTTCGCCTCCTCTTCGGTGACGTTCGTGAAGGGCCCCTACTCGGTCCAGATCATCGTCAACGCCAAGAAGCTGGCCGGCCTGCAGCCCCTCGCCACCGCCATCGCCGAGGAGCAGTACTCCCGCCTCTGAGACGCCGGCCTATCCCGGGCTCGGCCTTTGCTGGCCGGCTCGGCGGGCGGCGCGATGGACCACTTCGGGGCTGAGGGGGAGTTCGTCGACGTCGATGCCGAGGGCGTCGGAGACGGCGTTGGCCAGCGCGGCGGCGGCGCCGAGGGTGCCGCCTTCGCCCACGCCGCGGGCGCCGGTGGCGTTGTCGGCGGGGTCTTCGATGTGGTCGAGCTCGAAGCTGGGGAACTCGGCGGCGGAGGGCATGAGGTAGTCGGCCAGCGTCGAGGTCTGGAGCTGGCCGTCATCGTCGTAGATGTGGTGCTCGAACAGCGCTCCGGCGATGCCCTGGGCGACGGCGCCGGCCACCTGACCCTCGACGATGGTCGGGTGGTAGACGCGTCCGGCGTCCTCGACGCAAACGAACCGCTGCAGCGTCACCCCTCCCGTCTCGGGGTCGACCTCGACGACGGCGGCCTGCGCCCCGGCGGCAAACGTGCCGCGGATGGGGTCGTAGGTGCGTGTCGCCTCGAGGCCCGGCTCCTCGTCGTCGGGGAGGCGCTGCGTGTCGAGGTAGGCGGCCCGGGCCACCGTGGCCACCGACACCGACCGGGCCGCCGGCGCGTCGATCGGCCGGACCCGACCGTCGACGATGGTCAGGTCGGCGGGGGAGGCCTCGAGGATGTGGGCGGCGATGCGCAGCAGCTTCTCCCGCACGGCTTCCGTGGCCCGCAGGACGGCACCGCCGCCGATGACCGCCTGCCGGGAGGCGAACGCCCCGAAGCCGAACCCGCCGCCGGCGGTGTCGCCGAGGCGGACCTCGACGTCGTCGTAGCTCACACCGAGCGTGTCGGCGGCGATCTGGGCGAAGGTGGTCTCGATTCCCTGTCCCTGGGCCGAGGCGCCGGTCAGCACGGTGACACCGCCCAGCGCGTCGAGGCGGACGGTCACCACCTCGTGGCCGGGACGGAAGGTCACACCCGGCCCGGGTGACGACGCCCGGCCCATCCCGGTGAGCTCGTTGTAGACGGCGAAGCCGACACCGAGGAGCCGGCCCTCGTCCCGGGCGGCCGCCTGCGCGGCCCGGAACCCTTGATAGTCAAGGCGTTTGAGGACGCCGTCGAGCACGGTGCCGTAGGTGCGCGAGTCGTGCACCAGCCGGGTGGCGGCCTTGTAGGGGATCTCCTCCGGCGTGATGAGATTGATCCGGCGGATCTCCACCGGGTCGATCCCGAGACGGGCGGCGGCGGCGTCGAGCACCCGCTCCATCACGAACACCGTGGCCGGCCGGGCCACACCCCGGTACGGGCCGGCGGGAACGGTGTTGGTGGCCACGCCGCTGACGTCGCAGCGGTAGTGCGCGACCCGGTAGGGCCCGGCCAGCAGGCCTCCGGCCATGAGCGGCTCGAGCCCCGCCGTCCAGGGATACACCGAGTAGGCCCCGGCGTTGCAGACGGCAACGGCTGTAAGGGCGGTCAGGCGCCCGTCCGCCTCGAACCCGGCCTGTACCCGGTAGGCGTGGTCGCGGGCATGGTGGGCGGCGACCATGTGCTCGGAGCGCGACTCCACCCACTTGACCGGCTGACCGAGGCGCATGGCCAGCAGGCACAGCGCCACTTCCTCCGGGTAGACCGACCCCTTCACGCCGAAGCCACCGCCGACATCGGGGGCGACGACCCGGATGTGGTGCTCGGCCAGGCCGAGCAGTACCGCCAGCGCATGCCGGGCCACGTGGGGGACCTGCGTGCTGCTCCACAACGTGAGCGAACGATCACCGGCATCCCACGAGGCGACCGCCGCCCGGCCCTCGATGGGCGAACCCGACTGGCGGTTGATGCGGTAGGACCGCTCGAGCACCAGATGGGAGCCGGCCAGGGCGCCGTCGGGGTCGCCGCCCTCGAACCGGCGGCGGAGAAAGACATTGTCGGGGGCGGCACTGTGCACGGCGGCACGAGGATCGGTGACGTCGGTGGCCGCCAGTGGGTCGACGACCACCGGCAACGGCTCGTAGTCGACGTCGACGAGTTCGGCGGCGTCGGCCGCGATCGCCCGGTCGGTCGCCACCACCACCGCCACGGCCTCGCCGGCGAAGCGGGCCTTCGGCCAGGCCAGCAAAGGCTGTGACGTCTCGACATAGCTCTCCATCTGCGACCGGGCCGTGATCCGCACGCCGACGACGGCTGGGTCGTCGCCGGCGAGCACCGCCTTGACACCGGGGACGGCCAGGGCGGCAGTGGCGTCGAAACCCTGGACCGCGGCGTGGGCGAACGGGCTGCGGACGAAGGCGGCGTGGAGCATGTTCGGCAGCACGAGGTCGCTGACGTAGCGGCCCCGGCCGGTCAACAGCCGGAAGTCCTCCTTGCGGGGGACCGACGATCCGAGGATGCCGTTGTCGTTCAAGGCGCCATGACTCAAGGCATCGCGTATCCGCCGTTGACCGAGATCACCTGGCCGGTTGTCCAGCCCGACAGCGGCGAGGCGAGCAGGAGCACCAGCGGTGTGACGTCGGACGGGCGGCCGAGGCGGCGCAGCGGATACATCGACAGGATCTTCTTCATGCGCTCCTCGTCGGGAGCACCGGCGTGCTCGTCGAACCGGTCAGTCTGTACAAGGCCGATGGAGACGCAGTTCGCCCGGATGCCGTGGCGGGCCAGCTCCTTGGCCAGCGACTTGGTCAGCGCCATCGTGCCGGCCCGGGCCGTGGCGGTGACCGCGAGGCCCGACTCGCCGACCCGGCCGGAGTCACCCATCAGACTGACGATGACGCCGTCCTTCCGATCGACCATCCGCTTGGCCACCGCCTGGGTG